>NZ_JBNBPL010000022.1:0-95038 GCF_059412425.1 Pantoea sp. CFCC18177 | reverse complement strand
TATCGTGCACGGCCCCATAAAGGCCAGCCCGATCGCAAAGGAATCTCGCATCCATGCAGATCGGCCGCCGCATCCCGGCGGCGGACGCTTTGCTCTTCGGGATGGCCTTTACGGGGCTTTAAGCATGGTTATTGCTGTGGCCCGAGATCGTGTTGACGTTCCTGGCAGGTTTTTATGACTTAGCAAAACGCACGAGATTTTCAGTAACGAAACAAAGGCGGGCAGTGGAGTAAAGCGTCCGCCGCAGGGATGCGGCGGTCGAGGCTACAGGGATGTATTCACGCCGACTTTACGCAACGCCCGCCTTTGTTGACTGACCAGCACGGTTTAACCAATAAAAAGCCGCGAATCTTTCGCGGCTTCATTTATCAAATCACCGTATCACCGTATCACCGTATCACCGTATCACCGTGCCAGTCGGTAATACGCCTCGTTCCAGCGCAGTGCGTCTTTAAACGCGGGCAAACGTGTCTCTTCATCGATCACTAGCACTTCAATGCCGTTCAGCTCGCCGTACAGGTACATATCGTCCAGATCTAAGGCCTGACTAAACACCGTATGATGGGCACCGCCCGCCAAAATCCAGGCTTCAGACGCGGTCGCCAGCGAGGGTTGTGCACGCCACAGCGCGCGGGCAACCGGCAATTTCGGCAGCGGTTTTGGCTGTTCAATGGCATCGACTACATTCACCAGCAGACGGAAGCGATCCCCCATATCGATCACGCTGGCATTCACCGCACGACCTGCTGGCGTTGAAAAGATCATGCGCGCGGGGTCAGATTTGCCGCCGATGCCAAGGAACTGCACGTCAATTAACGGCTTGGACTCTTTAGCAATCGATGGACACACTTCCAGCATATGCGAACCTAACACCAGATCGTTGCCCGGTGAGAAGTGGTAGGTGTAATCCTCCATAAACGAGGTACCACCGGCACGGTTCCCGGCCTGGACTTTCAGGATGTGCAGCAGTGCAGCCGTTTTCCAGTCACCTTCACCTGCAAAACCATAACCCTGACCCATCAGGCGCTGTACCGCTAAACCGGGCAACTGTGTCATGCCATGCAAAGTCTGGAAGTTGGTAGTGAACGCTTTACAGCCTTCATCGTCGAGGAAACGTTTTAACCCCAGTTCGATGCGTGCGGCATCCAATACGTTCTGGCGCTTATCGCCATTAACTGATGCGGCATCGCTGAACAGATACTGACTCTCATACTCGTCGATCAGCGCACTCACTTCCCCCTCGCTCACGCTATTCACCACCTCGACCAGATCGCCGACACCCCAGCCATTGACCGAATAGCCGAACTGAATCTGTGCGGCGACTTTATCGCCTTCGGTAACGGCCACTTCACGCATATTGTCGCCGAAGCGCGCCACTTTCAGCTGCTGACTGGCCTGCCTGGCCAGTGCGGCGTTGATCCAGCGCGCGATGCGTTGCTGGCTGGTTTTATCCTGCCAGTGGCCGGTCACCACGCTGTGCTGCAGTCCCATACGTGCGCCTATAAAGCCAAACTCACGGCCGCCGTGCGCGGTTTGGTTGAGGTTCATAAAATCCATATCCATGCTGTCCCACGGAATCTCCGCGTTAAACTGGGTATGGAATTGCAGCAGCGGTTTATTCAGGATGCTCAGGCCGCCAATCCACATCTTGGCGGGAGAGAAAGTATGCAACCAGGTAATGATACCGGCGCATTGATTATCGTGATTGGCTTCGCGGCACAGCGCGAGCGCTTCATCTGGAGATTTCACCAACGGTTTCAACACCAGCGGCACCGGTAAATTACCTGCCTGATTCAGGCCGTCCATTACCTGGCGGGCGTGCTGCTCCACCTGGCGCAAGGTTTCCGCTCCGTAGAGGTGCTGAGTACCAATCACAAACCAAACGTTCTGTTCCATTTACTGCTCCTTACTTGGCGGATGCGGCGTACTGCGGTTCAGCAGCCTGGCACCAGTTTTGATAAC
The DNA here is from genome assembly GCF_059412425.1 of Pantoea sp. CFCC18177. Taxonomy (NCBI): domain Bacteria; kingdom Pseudomonadati; phylum Pseudomonadota; class Gammaproteobacteria; order Enterobacterales; family Erwiniaceae; genus Pantoea; species Pantoea sp. CFCC18177. The sequence continues at coordinate 93,076 of NZ_JBNBPL010000022.1, read as the reverse complement.
GTTGATAAAGTTGCTGATAGCCCGCTACGCGCAGGCTGTTGGGCTGCAATGTCACCGCAATGGGGCTGGCCATCACCTGCTGGGCAGCAGGTACATCGGCATGCACGCCGGCAGCCACGGCGGCAAAAATGGCCGCACCTAAAGCGCAGCACTCATCGGAGGCGACAATATCCAAGGGTCGGTTCATCACATCGCAGCACGCCTGCATGATGGCGGGGGATTTACGTGCAATACCGCCGAGTGTCAGGATGCTCTCCACCGGGATCTGCTGCTGTTCGAAACACTCCATAATGGCGCGTGCGCCAAAAGCGGTGGCGGCAACCAGGCCGCCAAACAGTGCGGGAGCATCGGTACCCAGATTCAGGTCGGTGATCACTCCTTTCAAACGCTGATTGGCATCTGGGGTGCGGCGACCGTTGAACCAGTCAAGGATCACCGGCAGATGATCAAGCTGCGGATCGGCGGCCCAGGCTTCGGTCAATGAGCGGATTAAATCCTGTTGCATTGCGGCTAGCTGAGGTTGTAATTCGGGATGACGCGCCACGGCCTGCTGCAATGGCCAGCCGAGCAGGCGACTAAACCAGGCGTATATATCGCCAAATGCGGACTGGCCCGCCTCACAGCCGATAGCACCCGGCATCACGCTGCCGTCTACCTGGCCGCAAATACCTTTAATCGCGCGGTCACCGACTTTTTCGCTATCAGCTATCAGGATGTCGCAGGTGGAAGTGCCAATCACCTTCACCAAGGTATAAGGCTGTGCGCCCGCGCCTACCGCTCCCATGTGGCAATCAAATGCGCCGCCAGACAGGATCACCTGTTGCGATAATCCCAAACGCTGCGACCACTCAGCAGAGAGCGTGCCGACCGGCACATCGGCGGTATAGGTATCGGTAAACAGCGGAGAATCGAGTTGCTCAACCAGCAGTGGATCGAGGGCGCGGAAAAAATCGGCGGGTGGTAAGCCACCCCATTCAGGATGCCAAAGCGATTTGTGACCGGCGGCGCAGCGTCCACGACGCAGCTGCGCTGGCGCCGTGTTGCCGCTCAGCAAAGCGGGCACCCAGTCGCACAGTTCCACCCAAGACACTGCCGCATCACGCACTGCAGCATCGCTGCGTGACACATGCAGAATCTTGGCCCAGAACCACTCCGATGAGTACACACCGCCAATGTAGCGGGTGTAATCAGTGAAATGACCGTTACGGCACAGCTGGTTAATTTCTTCCGCTTCTTCGATAGCGGTGTGATCTTTCCACAATACGAACATGGCATTCGGGTTGGTGGCGAATTCCGGTCTTAACGCCAGAACCTGGCCGTCTCGATCAATCGGTGCGGGGGTGGAACCCGTAGAATCCACGCCGATGCCGACCACAGCTGCACGCTGTTGCGGTGATAACGCTTGCACTACCGCGACTACCGCCTGTTCTAACGCATCAATATAGTCTTGTGGATGATGGCGAAAGCGATTGGCGTGCGCATCGCAGAAATCACCCTTCGCCCAGCGTGGATAGTTCACCACGGCTTTTTCCAGCTCTTTACCACTGTGGCACTCCACGGCGAGGGCACGCACCGAGTCACTGCCAAAATCCAGCCCAATTGTTATGGCGCCAGCACCCATTGGGATTCTCCTGTGTGAGTTATCTGGCTCTATCCTGGAATGCGGCTGTTTAAGCGGTTAGTCATCGCTGGCTGAGAACATGCACTTTTCTGCTATCGACGAGGATGTGTGATCGGCAGCAAAAGTTAATGACTGGTTAATTTCGCTGAATATATGGAGGATTTTGTCATCGTTTTGGGATGTGATACCGCTCTACATTTTTCCTTTCCATTCCCGCTACAACTAGCCCAGCGTTTGCACAGCCTTTGTACAAACCTTGAGCTAACGCGCTGATTTTGCGCTGTACCCGAACGTGAAATCTGATTGGTAGCGTTTACACCGATTCGTTATTAACAGCGATAAAACACCATTGTGCCGGAGAGCATCATGCATAAATTCACTAAAGCGCTGGCGGCGGTAGGTCTCGCCGCGGTTATGTCACAATCCGCTATCGCCGAGACCATGAAACTCGGTTTCCTCGTTAAACAACCGGAGGAACCTTGGTTCCAGACTGAATGGAAATTCGCCGACAAAGCGGGCAAAGATCTCGGCTTTGAGGTCATCAAAATCGCGGTACCGGATGGCGAAAAAACGCTGAATGCCATCGATAGCCTGGCGGCGAGCGGTGCCAAAGGTTTCGTGATCTGCACGCCCGATCCCAAGTTAGGCTCCGCCATTGCCGCCAAAGCGCGTGGTTATGGCCTGAAAGTCATCGCGGTAGATGACCAGTTCGTCACTGCTAAAGGCAAGCCAATGGATACCGTGCCGCTGGTGATGATGGCCGCGACCAAGATTGGCGAGCGTCAGGGGCAGGAGCTGTATAAAGAGATGCAAAAACGCGGTTGGGATGTGAAAGAGACCGGCGTGATGGCGATCACTGCAAACGAACTGGATACCGCGCGTCGTCGTACTGGCGGCTCGATGGATGCGTTGAAAGCAGCCGGCTTCCCGGAAAAACAGATCTATCAGGTACCCACCAAATCGAATGATATTCCTGGCGCCTTTGATGCCGGTAACTCGCTGTTGGTGCAGCATCCAGAAGTCAAACACTGGCTGATTGTCGGCATGAATGACAACACCGTGTTGGGCGGCGTGCGTGCGACGGAGGGGCAAGGCTTTAAAGCCCCTGACGTGATTGGCATTGGTATCAACGGCGTGGATGCGGTCAGTGAACTGTCAAAAGGCGCACCCACCGGATTCTACGGATCGCTGCTGCCTAGCCCGGATGTGCACGGTTATAAGAGCAGCCAGATGCTCTACAACTGGGTGACCAAAGGTGAAGAGCCACCGAAATTTACCGAAGTCACAGACGTAGTGCTGATCACCCGCGACAACTTTAAAACTGAGTTGGCGAAGAAAGGGCTGATGTAATTGATGGAGGTCGCCATTAATGGCGACCCTACGAATGGCAAATGATGAACGCGATATGTGAACCGATTGAGGTCGCTGTTAAAGGCGAGCTTACGAATGACGAACGCGATATGTGTAGGGTGCGCATTCATGCGCACCTGAGATCCAGCATGATTCAGGAGTTTCCATGAATAGCACTGATTCCGCTTTTCTCTCTTTTCATGGCATTTGCAAAACCTTTCCCGGCGTGAAAGCGCTGCAGGACATCTCATTCCAGTGCCGCGCCGGGGAAGTGCACGCGCTGATGGGCGAAAACGGTGCCGGGAAATCGACGCTGTTAAAGATTTTGAGCGGCAGCTATCAGCCCACAGAGGGTGAAATCCGTATTAAAGGGGAGGTGAAAACCTTCAACAACACCGTTGAGGCGTTGGATGCGGGCGTGGCGATTATTTACCAGGAACTGCATCTGGTGCCGGAAATGAGCGTCGCGGAGAATATCTATCTCGGCCAACTGCCGCACAAACGTGGCTTGGTTAATCGTAAGCTGCTGCGCTACGAGGCCGATTTACAGCTTAAGAACCTCGGCATGGATATCGATCCGGATATGCCTTTGAAATATCTGTCGTTGGGGCAGTGGCAGATGGTAGAGATTGCGAAAGCGCTGGCCCGTAACGCGCGCATTATCGCGTTTGATGAGCCGACCAGTTCGCTCTCGGCTCGTGAAATTGAGCATCTGTTCCGTGTGATCCGACAACTGCGCGACCAAGGCCGCACGGTGCTGTACGTATCTCACCGTATGGAGGAGATCTTTGCCCTGAGCGATGCCATTACGGTGTTCAAAGATGGCCGCTATGTGCGCACGTTTACCGACATGAAAAATACCGATCACGATGATTTGGTGCAGGCGATGGTAGGGCGCAATCTCGGCGATATCTACGGCTACGCACCCCGCGCGCTCGGCAAGGTACGCCTGCAGCTGGAAAACGTCGAAGCGAAGGGCGTGCGTATGCCGATTTCCCTCCAGGTAAGAGCCGGTGAAATTGTCGGTTTGTTTGGGCTGGTCGGTGCCGGACGCAGCGAATTGATGAAAGGGCTGTTTGGCGCCACCAAATTGCGTGGCGGTACGGTGACGCTGGATGGCAAACAGCTCAACATTCGCCAGCCGATTGATGCCATTCGCGCCGGGATCATGTTGTGCCCGGAAGATCGTAAGACCGAAGGCATCATTCCGGTGCACTCGGTGCGAGACAACATCAACATCAGCGCGCGTCGCCACAATCTCACCGCCGGTTGTCTGATTAATGCCAGTTGGGAAGCGAAAAACGCCGATATCCACATCCGTTCGCTCAACATCAAAACCCCCGGCCCGCAACAGCTGATCATGAATCTCTCCGGTGGCAACCAGCAGAAGGCGATCCTGGGCCGCTGGTTGTCGGAAGAGATGAACGTGATCCTGCTGGATGAGCCGACGCGCGGTATTGATGTCGGCGCTAAACACGAAATCTACAACCTGATTTATCAGCTGGCCAATAAAGGGATCGCGGTGCTGTTTGCCTCCAGCGATCTGCCCGAAGTGATGGGATTAGCGGACCGCATCATTGTGATGCGCGAAGGGGAAATTGCCGGTGAACTCACACACGATGCGGCCACGGAACAGCTGACGCTGAGCCTGGCGATGCCGAAAACCACTCAAGCGGCCGCCGTGGCCTGATGTAAAGGAGAGCAATAATGGCTTCATCTACCACTTCCAACACGCCACCCGCGCAGCGCCATGGCCTGCAACTGGGGCGGATTTGGGACAACTTCGGCATGCTGGTGGTGTTTGCGCTGCTGTTTATCGTCTGCGCCATCTTTGTGCCGAATTTTGGTTCACTGATCAACATGAAAGGGCTGGGTCTTGCGATGTCGATGTCGGGTATGGTGGCGTGCGGCATGCTATTCTGCCTCGCTTCCGGCGATTTCGACTTGTCTGTCGCCTCCGTGATCGCCTGCGCTGGCGTGGTCACCGCTGTCGTGATCAACATGACGGAAAGCCTGTGGATTGGCGTGGCAGCGGGTTTGCTGCTGGGCATGGCCACCGGGTTTATCAACGGTTTTGTGATTGCCCGGCTAAAGATCAATGCGTTGATCACCACCCTGGCGACCATGCAGATTGTGCGCGGCCTGGCGTACATCTTCTCGGATGGTAAAGCGGTGGGTATTGAAGATGAACGTTTCTTCACTCTCGGCTACGCCAACTGGTTGGGTGTGCCGGCCCCCATCTGGCTCACCATTGCGACCATGATTGTGTTTGGTTTCCTGCTCAACAAAACCACCTTTGGACGCAATACGCTGGCGATCGGCGGCAATGAGGAGGCGGCGAGACTGGCAGGGGTGCCGGTGGTGCGCACGCGCATCATCATCTTCATTTTGTCAGGTCTGGTGTCGGCAGCCGCGGGTATTATTCTGGCATCACGTATGACCAGCGGCCAGCCGATGACATCGCTGGGCTATGAGTTGATTGTGATCTCTGCGTGTGTGCTCGGCGGAGTATCACTGAAAGGCGGCATCGGCAAAATTTCCTATGTGGTGGCCGGGGTACTGATTTTAGGCACGGTTGAGAATGCGATGAATTTATTGAATATCTCGCCGTTCTCACAGTATGTGGTGCGCGGTTTGATACTGTTAGCGGCGGTGATTTTTGACCGCTACAAACAGAAAAATAAAGCGATCTAATGCTGGATTCTGTAGCGGCGGCCTCCAGGCCGCCCGCAAATTACGTTTCAGTGAGGGCACTATGTACCATCGTGAACCGCCAAATGAGCAGCAGAACCCCTTATTACCGGGCTACCCGTTCAACGCCTGGCTGGTGGCGGGGCTGACGCCAATTAATGCCAACGATCAGTTGGATTTCTTTATTGACCGCCCTCTGGGTATGAAGGGCTACATCCTGAATCTGACCATCAAAGGTCAGGGGCGGGTATTTGATGGTGAATCGGCTTTTGATTGTGAGCCGGGTGACCTGCTGCTGTTCCAGCCAAAAACGCCGCACTACTATGGCCGTTCCCCGGACAGCCCTTGTTGGTTCCATCGCTGGGTTTATTTCCGCCCACGCGCTTACTGGACCGACTGGCTGCAGTGGCAGGATGAGAGTCAGGGCGTAGGGCGCTTACGCCTGTCCGAAGCGCAGCGTGCTGAATTCGATCGCCTGTTTGCCAGTATCGAGCAAACGCACAATTCGGGGCGTCGCTTTGCGGAAGAACTGGCAATGAATCTGCTCGAACGGTTGCTGCTGCGTGCCGTGGAAGAGGACCCACGGAGCCATCAGCAAATCCGCGATCCTCGCGTGATTGAGGCCTGCCAGTACGTCACCAATCATCTGGCGAGTGAAGTCAAAATTGAGGAAGTGGCACGGCATGTCTGTTTATCGCCTTCGCGGCTGGCGCATCTGTTCCGTGAGCAAATGGGCATCAACTTGCTGCGCTGGCGCGAGGATCAGCGCGTTATCCGCGCCAAGTTGCTGCTGCAAACTACCCAGGAACCGATTGCCTCGGTCGGTCGTGAAGTGGGTTATGACGACCAACTCTATTTCTCTCGCGTGTTCCGCAAACGGGTGGGTGTCAGCCCCAGTGATTTCCGTCGGCGTAGCCAGGATGCACACGATGCTTTAGTGGCTCAGGAGAGCTGGCAATCGGCACGGAGTGCGATCTCCTGAGTTTTCAGGTGATTCCACCTTGTTCTTACTGACTGATTCGTCTTAAATCAGTCTGGTAACGAACAAGAGGAATGAGAATGAGCGATAAATTACGTGTCGGCCTGATGGGCTACGGCTTTGCCAGTAAAACCTTCCATGCACCTTTGATCGCTGGAACGCCGGGTGTTGAACTGGCCGCGATCTCCAGCAGCGATGCCAGCAAAGTGCACGCTGACTGGCCATCGGTGCAGGTGGTGGCGGATCCGCAAGCGTTGCTGGATGACCCGACACTGCAACTGATTGTAATTCCTACCCCGAACGATACCCACTTCCCGCTGGCAAAAGCAGCGCTCAATGCCGGTAAGCATGTGGTTGTCGATAAACCGTTTACCGTGACGTTGTCACAAGCGCGTGAACTGGACGCGTTAGCCAAAGCCAAAGGGCTGCTGCTGTCGGTATTCCACAACCGTCGTTGGGACAGCGATTTCCTGACGCTGAAAACCTTACTGGCGGACGGTACGCTGGGCGACGTGCGTTATCTGGAATCCCATTTTGACCGTTTCCGTCCTGAAGTGCGTCAGCGCTGGCGTGAGATGAAAGGGCCGGGCAGCGGTATCTGGTTTGATCTGGGGCCGCATGTGCTGGACCAGGCGCTGCAGCTGTTTGGTCCACCGGTGGCGATCAATGTGGATATGGCCGAGCTGCGCCCAGGCGCACAAACCACCGACTACTTCCATGCGGTACTGACCTATCCTACCCGCCGCGTGGTGCTGCACGCCAGCATGTTGGTGGCGGCTGAGTCAGCGCGTTTCGTGGTGCACGGCACGCGTGGGAGCTACGTGAAATATGGCCTGGACCCGCAGGAAGATCGTCTGAAAGCGGGCGAACGTCCACCGCGTGAGGACTGGGGCTACGACATGCGCAACGGCACACTGACACTGGCGGAAGGCGATGTGATGGTGGAAAAAGAGCTGTTAACGCTGCCGGGCAACTATCCAGCCTACTATGCAGGCATTCGTGATGCGATTGCTGGCACCGGAGCAAACCCGGTCGAGGCTGAAGAGGCAATTCAGGTGATGGAGCTGATCGAACTGGGTCTGCAGTCTGCCGAGAAGCGCCAGACGATGTCGCTGAAGTAACAGGATAACCTGATACAGGCTGTGCGTTGATTGAAACGGTCACCATAAATGGTGACCGTACAATTTATGATGCGCAGATTGGGATAATCACCTTTTAGGGTGGCCCAATATTGTAAGGTGCGCATTTTTGCGCACCTTATTATTTATCCCGCGACGCGTGCTCGCAGCGCCGCTTTCTCTGTATCACTCAGGAAGGCAATGGTCACGCCATTTTCCTGTGCCTGACGCATCTCTGCGGCGGTTAACCCTGCCTGCGGTGCTGCAACCTGATACTCATGTGCCAGTTCCACACCCTGAACTGCAGGATCATCCGTATTGATGGTGGCGAGAATGCCATGCTGCAGGAAGGCTTTCAGCGGATGGGTGGCCAGTGAGGCAACGGTGCTGGTCTGAATGTTTGACGTGAGGCATGACTCCACGCCAATGCGCTGCTCGGCGAGGAAATCCATCAGCGCACGATCTTCAATCGCTTTCACACCGTGGCCGATACGCTCGGCACCCAGCTCACGAATGGCCTGCCAGATGCTTTCTGGACCAGCGGCTTCACCGGCGTGCACAGTAATACGGAAACCGGCGTCACGGGCGCGATTGAAATGACTGAGGAACTCACTGCCTGGGAAACCTAACTCGTCTCCTGCCAGATCCACCGCCGTGATGCCATCACGGTGTGCCAGTAAACCTTCCAGTTCACGCAGACAGGCTTCATCACCGAAGGTGCGGCTCATGATGCCGATCAGATTGACATCCACACCATACTGTTTTGCGCCTGCACGCACACCATCAATGACGGCTTCAACCACACCGGCAATTGGCAGATTGTGGGTCATGGCCATATAACCCGGCGAAAAGCGCAGTTCTGCGTAGTGAATACCTGCACGGGCGGCATCTTCGACGTTTTCCAGCGCAATGCGGCGACAGGCATCGAGATCGCCTAAAACTTTTACGCCCCAATCCAGTTTTTGCAGGAAGCTAACCAAATCCGGTTCGTTGGCGGTGACTTGCACGTGCGGACGCAGTTCGTCGAGGGTATGAGCAGGCAGAGCAAGATTAAACTGGCGGCCTAAATCAAGAATAGTTTGTGCGCGGATGTTGCCATCAAGATGGCGGTGGATGTCAGTCAGGGGGAGTTTCAGGTCAATCATGTCGCACTCGCTAAAGTTACATAAAGTGCAGAGCATTATAAAAACATCTTGCGCAACAGCGCCAGTGATTTGCGCAAAGCGAGAAAGGGATGCTGAAATAATCAGCATCCACAGGCTATTAACTGGCGTGTAAAGCCGCCAGCAAACGATCCAGACCCTCATCCAGCTTGCTGCGCGGGCAGCCAGCATTTAGACGCAAATACCCTCGGCTGGCTTCGCCATAAGTAGAACCCGGCATGATCGCCACCTTGTAGTGATGGATTAACTGCTGTTGCAGGGCCTGCTCATCAATACCGAGGGGATTAAGGTCAATCCATGCCAGATAGGTTGCCGCAGGCGGCTGCCAGTCGAGATCCGGAAATGCGCCATTCAGCCGCAGGGCAATATGCTGCATATTCTGCTTCAGGTAGTCCCGCAGAGCATCGAGCCAGGGCGCACCCTCACGATAGGCTGCGATGGTAGCAGCGACGGCCATCACCGCCGGAGACGACAAACCATCCTGCTGTTTGAGCGCGTGGAACCACGCCTGGCGATCGGTGGCATCTGGGATGATGCCCCAGGCCCCGGTCAGCGCCGGAATATTGAAGCTCTTAGATGCAGAGGTGAACAACGCCCATCCGGACTGCGCCACCTCGCTCCACGGCGTATGGCGCTCCGAGCCAAGCACCATATCCATATGGATCTCGTCGCTGATCACCTTCACACCGTAACGTTCGCACAGCGAGGACATCTGCTGCAATTCCGCCTTCTGCCATACTTTGCCAGTAGGATTGTGTGGGCTGCACAGCAGCATCACTTTGCATTGCGGCCGCGCCAGCAATGTCTCCAACTGAGCCATATCACAGAGCCAGCTGTTGCCCTGACGCTGTAGAGGCAGTTCCAGCACGCGGCGCTGGTTGCCGTTGATGGTGTTGTAGAACGCATCGTAAGCTGGCGTATGGATCAGCACTTCGTCACCGGGCTGGGTCCAGTGGCGCAGCATCTGCGCCACCATGTAGATCACCGACGGGCCGTAGACCAGTGACTCGGCGGCGACGGTTGTGCTAAAGCGGCGCTGCATCCAGTGCTGCAGGGCAGCGAGGAAATCATCATGCTGCCAGCGGCTGTAGCCAAACACACCGTGTGCCACACGCTGTTGCAGGGCATCAAGAATGCAGGGCGCGGTCGCGAAATCCATATCTGAGATGGTGAAAGGCAGCAGATCCGCCACGCCGAAGCGGTCAGCAACAAAATCCCACTGTGTACACCAACTGCCGTGGCGATCCACCACACGATTAAAATTGAACATATCCATCATGCCACCGAGGTGCTCATCAGGTGTGCCATCTCATCTTTCACCGACTGGACTTGCGGGCCAATCACCACTTGCAAACTGGTTTGATTGAGATGGACCACGCCAATCGCACCATTGGCTTTCAACGCGGCATCATCCACTTTGCTCATGTCCACGATGGACAAGCGCAGGCGGGTCAGGCAGTTATCCAGCGAAGTGATGTTTTCAATGCCACCCAGTGCCGCCAGCATAGCCGGTGTGTTGTAACCGGATTTCCCCACGCCAGCACGACTCACCTGTTGTTCAACACTGCTGGTTTCTGCTTCTCGGCCAGGGGTTTTGATATTGAAGCGAGTGATGGCGAAACGGAAAATCGCGTAATAACCGACAAACCACACGGCAGCGATCACCGGCACCCAATACCACTTCGTGGAGAGGCCGTGCAGCACGCCGAATACGAAGAAGTCGATGACGTTGCCGTCGGTATTACCAATAGTCACGCCGAGGATTGCCATCACGGTAAAACCTAAACCAGTCAGCAGCGCATGGATTAAGTACAACACGGGCGCGACAAACAGGAACAGGAATTCAATCGGTTCGGTAGTGCCACCGACCACGCAGGCCACCACGCCAGAGATCAGCAATCCTTTAATTTTATGACGATTCTCAGGACGGGCGCAGTGATAAATCGCCAGCGCCGCACCCGGCAATCCACCGAGGAAGGCTGGCATCTTGCCTTGCGACAGGAAGCGCGTGGCACTCTCGGCAAAGCCATGGGTCTCTGGGCAGGCTAACTGTGCCTGGAATATGGTCAACGCGCCGCTGACACTTTTGCCGCACACGTCCAGGGTGCCGCCGGCATCAGTGAAACGGATGATTGCCACCAGAATATGTTGCAGACCGAAGGGCAGCAGTAAACGTTCGCCGGTACCGAAGATCATCGGACCAAATTCACCTGCGCTGTTAATGACCCAACCTAAACCGGTTATCGCACGGGCAAAGAATGGCCAGATCAATGGCACCACCAGGCCCAGCAGGCCCATCACCACCGTGGTCACAATCGGTACAAAACGCGTGCCGCCAAAGAAGGCCAGTGCGTCTGGCAGACGGATATTGTGGAAGCGCTCATGCAGCCAAAACACCACCACACCCACAATCACCGCGCCGAGAATACCGGTGTCGATCGACTGAATGCCGAGAATGTTCTGTACGTTATTGGCTTTCAGCACGGCCGCATCAGTGGTAGGCAAAATGCCATTGATGTTCAGCCAGAAGTTGACGCTGAGGTTGAGCACGGCATAACCGACAAAACCGGCGAAGGCGGCCACGCCTTTATTCTCTCGCGCCATGCCCAGCGGGATAGCAATCGCGAACATGACCGGCAAGTAGCTGAAGGCAAATGAGCCCAGCTTGGCCATCCAGATAAACAGATACTGCAGCAGTGGCTGATCGAGCATCGGGATCAGCGTCAGCACATCATGGCTGCTAAGTGAGCTGCCTATCCCCAGCAGGATGCCGCAGAACGACAGCAGGGCAACAGGTAACATAAAGGTTTTACCCAAACTCTGGAAAAATTCCCAAAGTGACATTTTGGGTCGGCTGGCGGACATAGTCTCTCCTGGCAAAAAGGGGGTAAGTAATCAATTAGGTAAACAATGATAAAACGTTTTATCAAGCGTTTTTGTGTTTATAGTCACAAAGCATGACTAATGCTGGGCTTTATTTTTGCAGAAATCAGTGTAACGTTTTACCTCTTTGTTTCTTCATCAGTTGTTGGAAACGGAACGCGATGTCCCAGCAAAAAACCACTATCCACGATGTCGCACAGGCTGCCGGGGTATCGGTCTCTACTGTCTCGCTGGTGCTCTCAGGTAAAGGGCGCATCTCGTCGGCGACGGCGGAGCGGGTGAACCAGGCGATTGAGCAACTCGGCTATGTGCGTAACCGTTCAGCATCGATTTTGCGCGGTGGGGAGAGCGGGGTGATTGGCCTGATCGTACGCGATCTCAGCCAACCCTTTTATGCCGCGATGACCGCCGGTCTGAGTGAAGTCCTTGAGGCGCAGGGTAAAGTGTTAGTGCTGACGCAAAGTGGTCAGCATGGGCAAAATCTGCAGCGCTGTTTCGATTCCCTGGCGGCGCAGGGTGCCGATGGCATTGTGCTTGGCGGCGCGGTGGCGCAGGCGGAGACGTTAATTGTGCAGGCACGGGAGCAGAACATTGCTTTGATCTGCGCGGCCCGTGCCAGCAGCCTGGATAAGGTGGATTCGCTGCGTCCGGACAACAGCCAGGCCGCACGTATCGCGACTGAATATCTGATTCGCCAGGGCCATCAGCGCATCGCGTGGGTGGGGGGATTGGGTTCATCCTTAACCCGCGCCGAGAGGATTGGCGGCTATTGTGCCACCTTAGTGCAATACGGATTGCCGTTTCGTGCCGACTGGATCATCGAGTGTGACGAACGCCAACAGAGTGTCTCGACATTGACACAGGACCTGCTGCATCACCATCCGCGCATCACTGCCATCATTGCCCATAATGCCAGCACCACGCTTGGTTGCTATTTTGGCGCGTTGCACAGTGGTCGCTCGTTGGGGGAAGACGCGGTCGACAGTTATTTCACGCAAAAGATGGCGCTGGTGGGCTTCAATGATGATCCGCAACGCGAATCCTGTGATGGCTCTTTAACCTTTGTCAGTAGCGAGGCGAGGGAAGTTGGCCGTCGTGCGGCTGAACGAATATTGCAGCGCTTGTTGCATCCGGAAGAGGACGTGCAAACCTTGATTGTGCCGCCGCTGTTAGTGCGCGGGGGTTGAGGAGGCGAGATTAATGGTGCAGTGTTTGCCAGTTAATCGCATGAGGGTCACCATTCATGGCGACCCTTCGACGATCGTGCGCGTTTTTCGTCAGGTGCGCATTCATGCGCACCTGGAAGCAACTTACTCCGGCATGCCTTCACTGGTCTGTGCGCCCAGCATATAGCGTGACAGGAACTGCTCCAGCGACATCTTGTCACCGTTCATCGTCACCTGGCCGTTGCCATACTGCAGGCTGGTGGTGATGTTGTCATCCTGCTGCTGTGTCAGACGGAACATCTGTCCCATTGCCGCGAGCCCTTTCACCTGCTGATCCGCCAGTTTCTGCGCATCATCACCCTGATAACCTTCTGCCAGGCCGACATGGCGCATGGTTTCGGTTGCCATTGGCATATTGATGTTCAGTTTGCCATCCAGCGATTTCAATACGCGGTCAACGGCGGCACCGAGGTTCTGGGCTTCACCGGTCACAGTGGCTGGATCGTTGAAACCGATAGTGAGGTTGAAGGTGCTTTCCCCTTTGTCATTTTTCCAGCTCAGTGGCGCAATGCTGATATTTGGCGAGCCTTTTAACAGGGTCGGCAGGTTCGCTTTCAGGATGTTTTGTACACTGGCCTGATAGCGCACCGGATCTTCCGTCACGCCAGGCTGATTCAGCAATGCCTGCTTCTGCGCGTTGTAGTTATCCGAGAAGGTTTTCACTGCCTGCGCGTCAAACTGCGAAAACTTCATCGCTAGTTTCGCTTCGCCAAACGGCTGTTTTTGCAGGCTGATGTTGCCGACATTCACATCCAGATTGCCGCCGATCTTGCCGTCTTTGTTATCAAAGGATGACTTGGTATCCAGCTTCTCCAGTGACAAACCTTCCTGGCCGTTGATGCTGGCGTTGAGTTTATCCAGACTGATGGACTGATCGCCGACGCGCACACCTTCCGGGCTAAGATGGGTATCGCCATTCAACTTCAGGCCGTTGAGGGTGAACAGGACCGGCTGCTCAACCTGATTTTTGCTGGTGACGGCAATGCTGGAGAAGTCGCCATTCAGGCTGACTTTGTCACCTTTGCTGTCTGCACTGATCTCCAGCGTGCCGCCATTGGTGGCAAGGCGATCGCCAGTCTGCGCGTTGTTGTAGTCTACGGCCAGCAGATCCAGCGCGGTATCCGTTGCGCCGCTGTAGCCGACACGCGTATCGGCGGTGACCAGTGATTTGCCGTTAGTCAGTTCAAACAGTTTCTTCACTGCATCGGTGTTTTCCAGCTCGGTATGAACCGATGCCATGCTGGGGATCAGGCTGCCACGCTTCAGTTGGGCAAACGGGAAGGGGCCGTGATCGATGGTTTCATTCAGCACGATGCTTTGACCCGGCTTCAGCAGCGGATTATCTTCCGTTTGCGAGCTGGCCTGAATCACCAGCTTGGTTTTGCTGCTAAAGACACCGCGTTGATAGTCCTGATAGCTGAGGGTCAGGCGGCTGTTCGGTGCATAGGCATTCAACTGCGTGTTGGCGTTTTGTAACATCTGATCCATGTGGCTTTCCAGCTGCTTGCCGGTAAACCAGGAAGCACCTGTCCAGATCACACCGAGCGCTACAATCACACCTACGGCTACCTTGGTCTTTTTCATCGCTGAGTCGTCCTTATCCTTGGGTCCGCACGCCGTTATGAGGGGCGCCGAGTGAAGAAAAACGCCCGCAGGCGTTTTAAATTAATAGTTTGAAAGAATAGCAGTTAATGCTGGCAGCGTCAGCCGAATCAGTGGAGCGCGTTGAAGACGCGCGCCAGCCGTCCGGTGCCCGCGACATTAACCGGTGACTCGCTCGCGGCGATAAAGCAAGATTCACCCGGTTTTAATACCAGCTGCTCCCCTGATTTCTCTACCACTGCCTGACCCTCAATACAGAACAGCAGAGCAGCACTCTGTTGCGCCAGAGATTGTGGCGTGGCGGAAAGTGCGTGGATGGCAAAGGCAAAATCGTCGACCGGGATCGGGAAGTTGAGGGTATCGCCCTGTTGCTGCGGTTGCGTCAGCAGCGTCGCAGCCGGTTTGGCCTCAAACTTCAGATTCGCCATCAATTCGGGAATATCGATAAATTTCGGCGTCAAACCTGCACGCAGCACGTTATCGGAGTTCGCCATTACTTCCAGCGCAACGCCTTTGAGATAAGCATGCGGCGTTTCGGCAAACAGAAACATCGCCTGGCCCGGTTGCAGGGTAATCACATTCAACAACAGCGGGGAGAACAGGCCGGTGTCGTCCGGGTAATCATGCGCGATCAATTTGATGGTCTGCCACGGCTCGCCTTCGCGTGAATTCAGCGCCGATTTTAACACCCCTAAGGCCAGTGACTTCGCGTCACCTTTCAGTGACAGCAGCGTAGCAAATAGCTTCGCGAGGGTGTCTTCATTGGCATTTTCCAGGAAATGGGCAATCTGCGGATGCGCGCCCGCAACAGGCTCCAGCAATGAAACCAACTCATGCATTTCACGGAAGCCGTTCATCGCCTGAAACGGTGTCAGGGCATAGACCAGTTCAGGTTTATGGTTGGCGTCTTTGTAGTTGCGCTCGGCGGCGCTGAGTGGAATTCCGGCGGCATTTTCACGAGCAAAGCCTGCTTCTGCGGCGGATTTACTCGGGTGAACCTGAATGGAGAGGGCTTGATCGGCGCACAGTACTTTAAACAGAAAGGGTAACTCGCCAAAGCGATCCGCCACCGCTTTACCCAGCACGCTCGCCTGATCGTCATTGATGACATCGCGCAGGGAACGGGTTGCTCCGTTGATTTCAACTGTCGAAGGGCTTTTCGGATGGGCACCCATCCACAGTTCCGCCATCGGCAATCCTTGCGGATTGGCAATGCCATAAAGTTCGGTCAGTGCAGTTTTGCTGCCCCAAGCGTAATTTTGCAGCGAATTGTTCAATTTTTGCATCGTTTACCCTTAATAACCGTAAGTAAATAGGCTTATTAAAGCAGAAAGTGCCATAGAAAATACATCAACAAGTGCAATAAGCGCGACAGGCTCGCATAATGTTAATTTCTTGTATGTGACAATCTTGCTCGCTCATTGGCGTCGCGGGAAGACGACCTGAGCGGAAACCTCAAAATCTGAGCTAAGGAGACGTAGTCATGGCAGCTAATCGCATTGAAAAAGATTCAATGGGACCGATCGAAGTACCGGCAGATAAGTTATGGGGCGCACAAACCCAGCGATCGCTGGAGCATTTCCGTATTTCCACCGAGAAAATGCCGGTCGCGCTGGTGCACGCACTGGCGTTGACCAAGCGCGCGGCGGCGCAGGTTAACCGCGATCTCGGCCTGCTACCAGCGGAACGTGCAGACGCGATTTTGAAAGCTGCTGACGAAGTGTTAGCCGATAAACACAGTGAAGAGTTTCCGCTGGCGATCTGGCAGACCGGTTCCGGTACCCAGACCAACATGAATATGAATGAAGTGCTGGCCAACCGCGCCAGTGAAATTCTTGGCGGCGAGCGTGGCATGTCACGTTTGGTGCATCCAAACGATGACGTCAACAAGAGCCAAAGCTCCAATGACGTGTTCCCCACCGCCATGCACGTGGCCGCGGTCATCGCCGTGCGGGAGCAGCTGATTCCGCAGATTCATGTGCTGAAAAAGACCCTGAGCGAGAAGTCTGAAGCCTTTAAAGACATCGTCAAAATTGGTCGTACCCACCTGCAAGACGCCACACCATTAACACTGGGCCAGGAGATTTCTGGCTGGGTAGCGATGCTGGAACACAACCTCAAGCACATCGAACACAGCATTCCTCACGTGGCTGAACTGGCGCTGGGCGGCACTGCCGTGGGTACTGGACTCAATACTCATCCAGAATATGCTGTGCGCGTGGCGAAAGCCTTGGCCGACCTGACTCAGCAGCCTTTCGTGACGGCACCCAACAAGTTTGAAGCCTTAGCGACCTGTGATGCGCTGGTGCATGCGCACGGTGCGCTGAAAGGTCTGGCCGCGTCATTGATGAAAATTGCTAATGACGTCCGTTGGTTAGCCTCGGGTCCACGTTGCGGCATTGGCGAACTGGCTATCCCCGAGAACGAACCGGGTAGCTCAATCATGCCGGGTAAGGTAAACCCGACGCAGTGTGAAGCCCTGACCATGTTGTGCTGCCAGGTAATGGGTAATGATGTGGCGGTGAACATTGGTGGCGCGTCCGGTAACTTTGAATTGAACGTGTTCCGCCCGATGGTGATCCACAATTTCCTGCAATCGATTCGCCTGTTGGCTGATGGTATGGACAGCTTCAATCACCATTGCGCCGTGGGTATCGAACCGGTGCGTGAGCGCATCGATCAGCTACTCAATGAATCACTGATGCTGGTGACCGCGCTGAATACCCATATCGGCTATGACAAAGCGGCAGAAATCGCCAAGAAAGCGCACAAAGAGGGGCTGACGCTGAAAGGCTCTGCACTGAAACTCGGCTATCTGACGGAAGAGCAGTTTGACGAGTGGGTGCGACCGGAAGAGATGGTTGGCAGCATGAAGCAATAATGTGTATGCCAGCGCAAGGCTGGCCTTAGATAATGTGCCCTTTTTGACAACACACACCCAAGCCGATGAGCAGGCTGGGGGCGCATGGAGGCAGGCATCCGCAGCGCTGAACGGCGTGAGTATGCCAGGAGAGCCCGCAGGACGCGGGCGAAAGGTGGCGTTGGAACATGGATGTTCCATCGGCACCGGTCCGTAAGGCAGACGAGTGAAGTGAAGGTACCGCGTTAGCGGCGTGAGGACCGCCAGCCACCATGTGACTCCAGACTGCGTTATCTTCAGTCGTTTAACCGACAAGCATTACGCATGCATTCACACTGTAATTTCCAACTTACAGCCGGTCGCTCCATAAATGCAGCCGTGGGATCACCAAATGCAGCGGTTGCGCCAGCGGTTTATAGCGATGTGCGACGTTTTCAGCATCGTAATCCAGTAATTCCCCCAAAATCGGCACCTGCGTCTTATCGCGACACAGCACCAGCAGCGGTGAAGGGCAGGCGAGTTGCACCTGCTTTTTATTACTGGCGCGCCAGACACGAGCGATGGGTTGGACTTTGACCGGTCGTTTAATTTTTAGCTTAGCGCCAGCAGGCAAGGACAGGATCATCTCCAGCTCCTGCTGCACTTTCTCGGCCCACTGCTCGCGTGTCCACGGGGCTTGGGCGCGGTTGGCTTTGAGACTGCGTTCCAGTTGCTCTACCACCGCCTCGCGCGTGAGGTTTTTGATGATATTCTTATTCGCCCAACCAAAACGCAGACTGTCCGGTGCATGCAGCAAGGTGACGCTACGATAGGCATTCAAGGTAATTAAACCGCGCAGATGCTGGTGAACAAACTCAAAGCGCGCTTCGCTCGGTAGGCCAGACTCGACGGTAATCAAGTGCTCAAGGCGCAGTTTCAGGGCATTGATATCCGCCACCTGCTGGCTGATGTGTTCGCTGGTGGCTTCATCTGCTTCAATGCAGATCGCACCTGGCAAACGCACAGCGGATTTGGTACTGAGTTTCTCCGACTGATCCTGCATAAACAGACGGCAATAATGGGTAAGCGCCATGTCACGCGCTTTCTGGCCGAGATGCTGTGTCACTGCAATTCGATCAATCTCATCATTCTCATGGCCTTTCTCAATTTCAGGCAGGCTAAACGCGCGCGCGATCAACAGCGGTTGCTGTTCCACCTGCTGGCGCAGGGTACTGAGACTCAACTCCAGGGTATTGACGCACTCATGCAGATCGGCGACTAAGTCATAGCGGCTCATGTTACGCTCCATAGTTACAACATACCATTAACGTTAAACCAATTGGTGCCGATCTGCCAGCTGAAAAACCGGATTTCGCGAAGCAGGGCACACAGACATTTTTCCAGTAGGATTAACGTGTTATAACAATGCTTTGCCTGCTAATGGAAAAAAGTCGTGGAGCATCACCCTAAGCCTGCTGTATCTGCCATTGTCACTCTGGGACTGGTGCAAATCCTGTCATGGGGCGGATCATTTTACCTGATGGCCGTGATGGCCAACCCAATTGTGGCAGAAACCGGCTGGTCGCAGCAGTGGGTCTACGGCGCGCTGTCGCTGGGTATTTTGGTATCGGGCTTGCTGGCACCGTTGAGCGGCAGACTGATTTCAGGCTCTTATGGGCGGGTGTTGCTGGCATCCAGCGGGGCGGTGATGGCGATAGGGCTGGTGATCATGGGGTTGAGCCACCATCTGCTGCTGTTTCTCTTAGCCTGGCTGATTATCGGTATCGGGATGGCGATGGGCCTGTATGATTCGCTGTTTGCTACCCTCGGTACGTTGTATGGCGGGCAGGCGCGAGGGGCGATCACCGGTATTACGCTGATTTCCGGTTTTTGTACCTCGCTGGTGTGGCCGGGTACTGCGTTGCTGATTCACTGGCTGGACTGGCGCGGCGCGTGTTTTGCCATTGCCGGATTGTTGTGTCTCGCCGTATTACCGGCCTATTTCTATGCGCTGCCCGCGCCCACGCGATCCACCATGACAACAGCCGCGAATAAAGGTGCCGGGCGAGATGAACTGGCGCCCGCGCTGTTTTGGTTGCTATGCAGCATTTTCACCCTCGCTTCGGTGATCATGACGGCCATTTCGGTGCAGTTGATCAGCCTGTTGCAGGCTAGCGGTCATTCGCTGACGGCCGCGTTAGCGATCAGCGCCATTTTGGGCCCGTGCCAGGTTGGGTCGCGCATTGTCGATATCGCTTTCAAACGCGGGCATCCTATCTGGACAACGTTTTTTTCCGTGGGATTAGTGGCGATAGGGTTGATATTACTGACGTGCTATCCACAGTTTGCGCTGGTGAGTATGGTGCTTTACGGCGCGGGAAATGGTTTACGTGCGATTGTGCGCGGAACTTTACCGCTGGTAATGGTCAAACCAGAGGCTTACGCGATTGTGGTAGGGCGCATGGCGCGTCCAGCACTGATTGGCCAGGCGTTAACGCCGTTGGTAGGCGGTTACATTTTTCAGCAATTCGGGGCGAACGCGACACTCTGGTTGCTGTGCCTGTTGGCGTTGACGAATGTGCTGTTAGTCTGGGTGCTGAAGCACAAATTGCCCCCGCTTGACCCGCAAGCATCATAGCGAGCCGTAAACTAAGCAGCCTGTGCGCTTCTGCCTGATCAAATGATGAATACGTGCCTTGATCACAGTCGCTGGCTTCTAAAAAGCAACAGTGTTTGTTATATTTATTGCTCATTGATTACTCACTGCCGCGGCATAAAAACAATAAGATAGACCGCAACTCAGGATACAGAAATGCTAGATTACCGCTTCCCGACAGCTTTGCAGATGGTTTTGAGCGTAGCGATGGCGGAGCAACTGGGTAAACGCTCGACCAGTGCCATACTGGCTTATGGTCTTGAAGCGAACCCCAGTTTCATTCGGAAACTTATGGTTCCGTTAACGCGCGATGGCATCATCGTCTCTACGCTTGGCCGTACCGGTTCGATTCATCTCGGTCGCCCTGCTGCGGAGATCACGCTGCGTGATATCTATACCTCGGTCATTGAAGATAAAAAGCTCTGGGCTTCGCGTCCCGATGTGGCACCCCGTTGCCTGGTCAGTGCTAACTTGTGCTGGTACTTCAAATCGATTGCGGAAGAGGCGGAAGAGGCCTCACTGAAAGTGCTGGAAACGCGCACAGTGGCAGATGCACTGGCTGAACTGAAGAAACATGACACCAGCAGCTGCGAAGAACTGCCCGATCTTGAAATCGAAGATCTCTGCAAAAAATCTCGCTGAGGTTAACCAAACGGTTACCGGGCATAAACCCGGTAACCCAGTTACTTATTTTGACATCCCATCCTTAGACATTTCATCTTTTGCCATACCGTCTTTTCCCATGCCGTCCTTCTTCATCCCGTCATGTTTTTTCATCGGTTTTTTCATACTGTCTTTCTTCATGCCGTCGTGGGACATCGCGCTTTCATTTTGCATGCCATCTTTCGCCATAGTGTCAGCGGCATAAGCACCTGTAGCAGCCATCAACAGTGCGCCAGTGAATAGCGTTGCAATAATCTTTTTCATCTTCATTTCCTTACAGGGTTTTAGGGGAGATTAACTGCCGCCAAACCAGTTATAGCCCTGGTCTTCCCAGTAGCCACCGGTAAAGCGGTTGGTGATTTCTATTGAAATAATGTGTTTCGGATTTTTGTAGCCCAGTTTGGTTGGGATACGCAGTTTCATGGGATAACCATATTTCGTCGGTAATATGCGGCCATCCCAGGTTAAAGCCAATAACGTTTGCGGATGGAGCGCCGATGCCATATCAATGCTGGTGTAATAGTCATCCGCACAACGGAAACTGACATATTTTGCTTTGGTGTCTGCACCAATTAATTGCAGGAAGTCACTGAAGCGTACGCCGCCCCAGCGACCAATGGCACTCCATCCTTCGACGCAAATATGGCGCGTGATTTGTTCATGTTGTGATAATTGATATAACTCTGGCAGTCGCCAACTGCGCTTATCACGTACCAGTCCACCAATCTGCAACTGATAATCATCACCGTTAATTTGCGGGATATCCTCTTCGCCGTAAAAAGCATTAAACGGAAAAGGACGGGTGATATCCTGCAGTGTATATTCAGGTGCCATTTTATAACCGCTGAAAAGCCATCCCTGAATACGATCATTAAAACGCGACATCCGACTTAACACATTTTCGACGTCTGGATTATTATCAATGTCACACCCGCTCAGCATGGCTACGCCGCCCACGGTTAAGCCCATACGCAGAAAATGGCGTCGTGAATGCCCTGACAATTGTTTCGCCAGCAGGGTTGTCGCTTCCTTAACCAAAGCTTCTTTATCACTGGCTGAAGGCTGAATATTTTTATTTGTCATTTTTAACGTCCACGCATCATCAGTAATAACGTTTTAGGCACCAGCGCTACCATGACTATATGAATAACAACAAAAGCGCATAAAAAGGCCATGGCAAAAAAGTGGATGAAACGTGCGGTGTCATAGCCACCTAATATGTTTCGCAGGAAAGGAAACTGCACTGACTTCCACAGTACCAAGCCTGAAACCGCTAATAGCATGCTGTCAATAACGACCAATAAATAGGCGAACTTCTGCACCATATTATATTGGCTTAAATCGTGATGGCTGAGATGCCCTCGCAATGCAGAGATTCCATCCTGCCATAATTGAGGGAGGCTCAATGGCATGAATCGTTGGCGAAAACGCCCGCTGATGATATTCAACGTGAGATATAAAACGCCATTGGCGGCAAACAGCCACATTGCAGCGAAATGCCACTGTAACGCGCCACCTAACCAACCACCCAAGGTGTATTCATTTGGGAAGGAGAACGGAAATAACGGTGAAGCATTATAAATTCGCCAGCCGCTAAAAATCATTATCACCATCGCAACGGCATTTATCCAGTGAGTGGCTCTTAGCCAAAGCGGATGAATATTTTTATGGTTGTGGCTTTTCATTATTTTTCTCCTTCTACCGCTATGCCGTTTGGAATGGAGAGATTTTGCGTCGCGATTGATCACAGAGTCCTCACGCAGAGTTAAACAAAATGTGATAACTCGCGAAGTCGAATCTGTATAAGATGAAAAGGATGTTCATTGAGGCGGCAAACATGGCTAAGAAAATCTTAATTGTTGAGGACGATGGGAATATCGCAGAGCTGTTGCACATTCACTTGCGCGATGAAGGCTTTGATATTACTCATGCAGCGGATGGCGACAAAGGCAGTCAACTGCTGGAAAGCCAGCGCTGGGATGCGCTGATTTTTGACATTATGTTGCCCGGTGTGGATGGGCTGGAACTCTGTCGCCGTGCGCGTAACTTGCCGCATTACACGCCGATAGTGATGATCAGTGCGCGAGCCAGTGAGGTGCATCGAGTACTGGGTCTTGAACTGGGCGCGGATGACTATCTGACGAAGCCTTTCTCCATGCTGGAACTGGTGGCGCGGGTTAAAGCGCTGTTCCGTCGCCAGGAAGCGATGAGCCAGAATCTCCGTCAGGACGCAGGGAATCTTCGCCTTGGCAGCCTGAGCATTGATCCCGTCGCGCGTGAAGTCAAATTAGCACAGACGCCGATTGAGTTAACGCCGCGCGAGTTCGAGTTGCTTTACCATTTTGCCCGTCATCCGGGGAAGGTCTTCTCACGACTCAGCTTGTTGAATCTGGTGTGGGGCTATCAGCATGAAGGCTATGAACACACGGTGAATACGCATATCAATCGCTTGCGCCTGAAAATTGAAGCCACCCCGGCGGAACCACGCTGGATACTCACCGTTTGGGGACAGGGCTACAAGTTTATGGTGCCCGATGAGGGAGGCAATGCTTGATGAAGCGCCTGTCGCTCACCCAACGATTAACGCTGGTCTTCGCGCTGATGCTGCTAATCAGCAGCGCGCTTATCCTGTTGATTCAAGACAATAATCGCCAGCAGTATAGCGACGCGATGATCCAGAACTTGTCGCGAGATCTGGCGGCGTCCATCGCCAAAAGCAGTGTGTTGATGAATGCCGGGAATACCGATGGCCCGGCCCTGAAACAGCTCTTTGGCCAGATGATGTCCTATAACCCCAGCGTTGAAGTTTATCTTTTGGATGCACAGGGGCGTATCCTGGCCAATGATGCGCCAGCAGGGCATGTGCACCGTGATCGTGTTGACGTCCAGCCCCTGCAAAAGTTGCTGGATGGGGGGCCGCTGCCCGTCTATGGTGACGATCCTCGTTCCACATCCACCCATAAAGTGTTCAGCGTCGCGCCAATCCTTAATGGCAACAGCACAGAGGGTTATCTGTATGTGATTTTGCAGGGGGAAAATTATCAATCTCTTCAGCAAGGGGTGAAATTATCTGTACTGCGCAGCGCGATGCTTTGGTCAGTGGTGGTGATCGTCCTGCTGGGATTGGTGGCTGGAGCGGTTGCCTACTATTGGGTGACGAGACCGGTGCGAAAACTCACACAAAAAGTGACTGCGGGTGAAGATGCGCTATACCTTCTTGCCGCAGAACCCCATTCACCACAGCATGATGAAGTCGCTCAATTACACAATGCGTTTATTGATATGGCCAAGCGTATTGCCTTACAGGTCGAGAAGCTGGAGTTGAAAGATCAGCAGCGTCGTGAATTTGTCGCCAACATTTCGCATGACTTACGTACACCGCTGATGTCGATTCAGGGCTATCTGGAGACGCTTTCAGTGAAAGCCAGCAGCTTAACCGAGGCGGAACGGAGTCGATACCTGCAAATCGCGCTCACCCAGAGCGAAAAAGTCGGCATGCTGGCCCAGCAGCTGTTTGAGTTAGCCCGCCTTGAACATGGCGTTGTCACGCCACAATATGAACGCTTTTCGTTGCCAGACCTGGTTCAGGATGTGATCCAGAAATTTGAGCTGGCGTTAGAGAAATCCAGTCTTCATTTAACTGTGGATATTGAGACGGGTTTGCCTTTGGTTGACGCGGATATGTCGATGATTGAGCGTGTCCTGACTAATCTGGTCGATAACGCGATCCGCCATACGCCGTCGGGTGGGAAAATCATTCTGCGTCTATGGCTTGAGGATCAAAAAGTGATGATGGAGCTGGAAGATAACGGTCCCGGCATTTCCCCGGAAGTCAGCCAGACGCTGTTTGAACGTCCCTCCATCATCGATCCGAATCGCCGTGACAATGGGGGATTAGGGCTGGTGATTGTCCGGCGTATGTTGCAATTGCATCGCGGAGACATTGCGCTAAAACCCGCACCTGGTGCCTGCTTCCAACTCTTCGTTCCGCTATAAAAAAAGGCGGCCACGCTGGGCCGCCTATGCTAACAGTAAACGACCTTAAACCGTCTGTACCTCTGCGGCAGGCTGCTTACGTGTCACTAGCTTACGCAATGTCACGTAGAACACCGGCGTCAGGAACAGACCGAACAGCGTCACGCCCAGCATGCCGGAGAACACGGTAATCCCGGTGACACCGCGCACTTCCGCACCGGCACCTTCACCAAGAATCAGCGGTACGGTACCGGCGATAAAGGCGATAGAGGTCATCACGATCGGGCGCAGACGGAGACGACAGGCTTCGAGCGCGGATTCGACAATTCCTTTGCCCTGCATCTCCAGCTCACGCGCAAACTCGACAATCAAAATCGCGTTCTTACACGCCAGCCCCATCAGCACCACCAGGCCCACCTGGACAAACACGTTGTTATCGCCACCAGTCAGCCACACGCCGACCAGCGCTGACAGCATGGTCACTGGCACAATCAGGATCACCGCCAACGGCAAGGTCCAGCTCTCATACAGCGCCGCCAACACCAGGAAGGCTAACAGTACCGCCACCGGGAAAACGATAAACGCGGTGTTACCTTGGGTTGCCTGCTGATAGCTCAGATCGGTCCATTCGATGTTCATACCGTTCGGCAGCACCTGGCTCGACATCGCTTCCAGCTTCTCCATCGCCTGGGCTGAGGAGAGCACGCGCGGATCGGCGTCACCAATCAGGTCGGCTGCTGGATAACCGTTGTAACGGATCACCGGGTCAGGACCGTAAGTTGTGGTGATGTTGACCATACTGCCAATCGGTACCATCTCACCCTGGTTATTACGGGTACGCAGATTAGCGATATCCTGCACGGTATCGCGGAAATCGCCGTCTGCCTGCGCCATCACACGCCAGGTACGTCCAAACTTGTTGAAATCATTGACGTAAGACGAACCCAGATAGATTTGCAAGGTGCTGAACAGATCGGTGAGTGACACTCCTTGCGCCTTGGCTTTATCACGATCCACCTGCACATCCAATTGCGGGACGTTTGCCTGGTAAGAGGAGATCGGGAACATCATGCCTGGGGTCTGCATCACCGCACCGGACAGGGTGTTGATGGCAGTTTGTAACGCACCGTAGCCCAAACCTGCACGATCCTGCACATACAGCGAATAACCCGAACCTTGACCTAACCCGAGAATCGGCGGTGGCATGATCGAGAAGCCGAAGCCTTGCTGGATTTTGGCGATCTTGGCGTTGATCTCGGCATTGATCTCCGCTGCGCTACGTGTACGTTCACTAAATGGTTTCAGGCCAAAGAACACGGTACCGGTGTTCGGCGTGTTGGTGAACTGCAGGGCGTTCAGGCCGGGGAAGGCGACCGAATAGGCCACACCTTCGGTGTTCATGCCGATCTCGCTCATCTTACGAATCACTTCATCGGTACGCGCCAGCGATGAACCCTCAGGCATCTTCACGCCGCCAATCAGGTAGAGCTTGTCCTGAGTGGGGATAAACCCGCCGGGTACGGTGTGGAACATAAAGCCTGCACCGGCCAGCAACAGCACGTAGACGCCGAACACCGCACCGCGACGACGCAGGGTTTTGCCCACCATTGACTCATAGCCATCCGAACTGCGCTGGAAGAAGCGATTGAACGGACGGAATAACCAGCCAAGCAGACGATCAATCAGACGTGTTGGCATATCCTTCGGCGCATCGTGTGCCTTCAACAGTTTCGCCGCCAGCGCTGGCGATAAGGTCAGCGAGTTGATCGCCGAAATCACCGTCGAAATAGCAATGGTCACCGCAAACTGCTTATAGAATTGCCCCGTCACGCCGGAGAGGAACGCCATCGGCACGAATACGGCACACAGCACCAAGGCAATGGCGATAATCGGTCCCGACACTTCACGCATCGCCTGATGCGCCGCCGCGGTGGGGGACAGGCCCATGGCGATATTACGTTCGACGTTTTCCACCACCACGATGGCGTCATCGACCACGATACCTATCGCCAGCACCAGACCAAACAGACTGAGCGTGTTCAGCGAGAAGCCCAACAGATAGAGCACGCTGAAGGTACCCACCACCGAAACCGGCACCGCCAGCAACGGAATGATGGAGGCACGCCAGGTTTGCAGGAACAGGATCACCACCAATACCACCAGCACAATCGCCTCAAACAGCGTTTGCACCACGGCACGGATCGAGTCACGCACGAACACGGTTGGATCGTAAGGTGCCGCCCACTGCACATCATCCGGGAAGCGAGTCGCCAGTTCGGCCATTTTGGCACGCACGGCATTAGACAGATCGATGGCGTTGGCGCCTGGCGCCTGGAAGATACCGATACCGACGGCATCTTTGTTATTCAACTGAGAGCGCAGGGCATAGCTGCCTGAACCCATCTCAATTCGTGCCACGTCACGCAGGCGCACCAGCGTACCATCGTCAGCGGTCTTCAGAATGATATTGCCGAACTGCTCTTCACTCTCCAGGCGGCCCTGCGTGTTGATGGACAGCAGGAAATCGCTGGCCTTTTTGGTCGGTTCTGCGCCTAACTGACCGGCAGAAACCTGTACGTTCTGCTCCTGCATCGCGCTGACCACATCAGAAGCGGTCATACCACGCGCCGCCACTTTGTTAGGGTCGAGCCAGACGCGCATTGCATACTCACCGGCACCGAAGATCTGAATCTGTCCCACGCCAGGCAAGCGCGCCAGTTCATCTTTGACCTTTAAGGTGGCGTAGTTACGCAGATAGAGTGAATCGTACTTACCGTGAGGCGAGAACATGTGCACAACCAGCGTCAGCGTGGGTGACATCTTCTGTGTGGTCAGGCCGAGTTGACGCACCTCTTCGGGCAGACGCGCTTCCGCCTGCGCCACACGGTTCTGCACCTGGACCTGCGCCTGATCGGGGTCGGTACCTGGACGGAAAGTCACGGTGGTGACCAGCACGCCATCGGAACCGGCAACCGACTTCATGTACATCATGTTCTCAACCCCGTTGATGGCCTCTTCCAGCGGCGTCGCCACGGAATCTGCAATCACTTTGGGGTTGGCACCTGGGTATTCCGCGCGCACCTGCACGCTGGGCGGCACCACGTTGGGATATTCACTGATCGGCAACAGCGGTATGGCGATCAGTCCGGTGGTAAAGATCAAAATCGACAGCACCGCCGCGAAGATCGGTCGGTCGATAAAAAAGCGGGAGAAATCCATAACAGGCAGTCTCGATTGTTATTGAGCGGAGCGCATTGCCACCGGCTGAGCTTTCACCGGCATGCCAGGCATGAAGACTTTCTGCAGACCATTAACGATCACCTTGTCACCCGGCTGTAATCCGGATTGCACAATGCGCAGGCCATTCGCCATATCGCCAGCCTGAATATCGCGGCGCTGGGCTTTACCCTGCGCATCAACCACATAGACGTATTTACGATCCTGGTCGGTCAGCACCGCTTTATCGTCCACCAGCAGCGCGTTAAACGCGGCACTGCCTGGCAAACGCACGCGGGCAAACAAACCTGGCGTAAACTGATGTTCGTGGTTATCCAGCGTGGCGCGCATACGAATGGTGCCGGTGCTGGCGGTCAGCTGGTTATCAAGGAAATCAACGGTGCCGCGATGGGGATACCCTTGCTCACCGGTCAGCGCAATCTCCACCGGCAGTGCGCCGCGATTTTGCCCCTGACGCGCTAAGGTCTGATATTGCAGATAGGTCGCTTCATCCACATCGAAATAGACGTAAATGCGATCCTGTGACACCAGCGTGGTCAGCACGCTGGCGCTGTCCCCGGCGGTGACCAGGTTACCGGTGGTGATCATCGCGCGGCTGGCACGACCATCAATCGGTGCGGTCACGCGGGTGAAGTCGAGATTCAGCTGCGCCATATCCACGGCGGCCTGCGCGGACAGCACATTGGCCTGCGCCTGGTTAGCCGCAGAGCGACGTTGTTCCCACTCTTCGCGTGACACCACGTTGGTACCAATCAGCTTATCGGTACGCGCCGACTCACTGCGCGCCAGCGATGCCTGGCTGCGTGCGGTGGCTAATTCAGCCTGTGCCTGTTCCAGCGTGGCGCGATAGGTGCGATCGTCAATGGTGAACAGCACCTGGCCTTTTTTCACGTCATCGCCTTCGCGATAGTTAACCTGATCGATATAGCCCGAGACGCGCGGTCGCAGTTGCACGCTCTGCACCGCCTCAAAACGTCCGTTGAAGCTATCCCACTGGCTAACCTGTTGTTGAACCACCTGCGCGACACTCACTTCGGGCGGTGGCGGTGGGGCGTTTTGCGCCACTCCGCGATCGCAACCGGCCAGCAGGCTTCCCAGCAACATCACTCCTGACAGGCTTACCGCCCGACGAACCCCATATGTTTGCAGATGCATTGTTGTTATTCCGCTTTGGTGTGAAAAAAAGAAAGGACATGTACGAAAAATCTGCAACTTTTAAGATTGCATTAAAACGCGATGAGTGTAGGCTGCTGCAAACTGCATCTGCAAGAATATCTGATACACTTTATGTGCTGTTTTGATCAATTCGTTTCAGAGGGGGAAAGCCCCTACAGCGAGTGCGGCATTTAATGCAATAATAAAACTTGCATTAAATGTCATAGTCAGTCACCCTTAAAGTGTAATTGCAACTGATACTGATACTGTTCGTCAAGGCGACGGGAGAAAATGGGATGATGAGCGACGCATTTATTCACGATCTGATCGACTGGATTGATAACAACATTGAAGCACGTCTGGATCTGGACACCGTAGCGGGGCGCGCCGGTTATTCAAAGTGGCACCTGCAGCGTATGTTCAAAGAGCACACCGGCTATCCGCTGGGTGAGTACATCCGGAATAAAAAACTGAAAAAATCGGCGGACCGTTTAACGACCACCAACGAACCGATCCTCAATGTGGCGATTTCACTGGGGTTTGACTCGCAGCAGTCGTTCAACCGGAGCTTCAAACGTCAGTATGGTGTCGCGCCAGGCGCATGGCGTCGTCATGCGGTGCCAACCGCGAGTGCCATGCAGTAACACCTCCGCCAGGGCCAGCTTCGCTGGCCCGCGTTCCTCTTCGCTGTATTCCTGCTATGATCGGCTTCCTGTCAATCAGGATGTCACTATGTCAAAGAAACTCTGGATCGGATTAATCTTCGCGCTGGCCGCTACCTGGGCCGGGCTGAAACCCCATTTAAGCAACAAATCGGCCTCAAGCCATACGGACATCGCACAACTCACCGATGCCAATACGGTCGCGCGCTGGTTGCAGCAGCATCATAAACTGCCAGATCTCTATCTCACCAAAAGCGAAGCGCGTCGTCAGGGCTGGAACCCGAGCAAAGGCGATCTGTGCAACGTGCTGCCTGGTCGAGCAATTGGGGGCGATCGTTTTAGCAACCGCGAGCAGCGCCTGCCGATGCAAGCCGGACGGCAGTGGTATGAAGCCGATGTGAATTACGATTGTGGACACCGTGATGCCGATCGTCTGCTTTACTCTTCAGATGGCCTGATCTTTCTCACCACCGATCACTACCGCAGCTTCAAACAGGTGAATTAACCATGTTGACGCTCACTTTTGATTTTCAGCAGTTAGATAACCGTCAGGCGTTTTACCGCGCACTGGTGGCGCAGAGCCACTGTACGCTGGCGTTCGGCAACAATCTGGATGCGATGTGGGACTGGCTGACCGGCGGTATGGCGCTGCCCGCCATCATCCATCTCAAGCACGTAGAAAGCGCCAGTGAAAAGGCAGAATTTGCCCCGGTTCTGGCGCTGTTGGAAGAAGCGGCGCAGCAGCTGCAAGGCGAGCTGCGCCTGACGCGTTAAGCGTGCAACGGCAGCAGCAAGAACGCCAGCGTCTGGCGGGCGTTGGCCGGTAAATCACCGCCGCCGGTGTAGCCATTGTTTTCTACGATCACCGAATTTAACCCTACCAGCCAGTCATAGATGTAATACGCCGTATGATTGGCCGGTGCCACGGATAAGCGCGTTAAACGTTGCCCCGACGAAAAGCTGACGCTGGGCGCAGGTGGGCGAGCAAAGATAGTTTGCCCACGATTCACACGGCTCTCTGGACGTTCGTTTTCAGGTCGCTGTAAAAAGCCTAGCCAGGCGACAAAATCACCCAACACCGTCATTGCGCGGGACACCTGACGATCGGTACGTGCTTCGTGGGCGCTGGCTTGCGCATCCGGTTCGTTAAGCGCGTTTTGCAACTTGCTCAGTACGTTCAGGCGGAAGCTGGCGGTAATCAACTCCTCCACCAGCAACTCCAGCGTTGGTTTATCGACATTGAGTAACGTCAGCAGGCTGCGACTCTCGGGCAACTGACGCAGATGCTCCAGCCACAACGCAAACACCTGCTGCGGGAACTGCTGATCGCGCTGGCCGCCACTGTTGCGTGGTTCTGCCTGGGCAACCGGCTCATCTTTGAACAGGTCAAACTCAAAGCCGATGCCAAAATAGCTCTGATCGGCAGCCGCCGTTTTGGCACTGTGCTGCGCAACGTTAGTATTACGCTGGCTCAGCCACAGCTGGCGCACCGCTTCACGCGAAGGCTGCAAACGCTCCAGCAGTTCACCGTGCAACCCGGTACGGTGTTGCAGGCATTTCAGCAGGGTGTCGGAAATCGCTTGTTTACGTGCGGCCTGTTCTGGGGTCGCCGTGGATTCGGTCCATGGCTGCAGACGCTCTACCAGTTTCTGCTGCAAACTGGTTAACTGCTGCGCCAGACGATCGCGTCTTGCTTCTGGCTGCATTTCGTCCTGCAACCAACTGCCCATGCGGTCAACGCCCGCGCGATCCAGCGCCAGCATCGATCCCCAGCTTTGCCCTGGTTGGCCAATTTGACGTTGTACCGCTTCATCAACATTAATCTGCTGCTGTTGATAACGCGCATCGTGTGGAGTTATTGCCCAAATCAGACGCGGTTTCTCACCGCTGGCGGCCACGGTTTGGTGGATATGCCATTCGCGCAGTGCGCTGGCGGCCATATCGGCATCCTGACGCTGGCTGGCCGCGGTACAGATCAACATTAAATCGATGCCCTGACGAGCGGCGTATAAACCTGGCAGCAGTGCCCGTTTCTGCTCCAGTAAAGTGGCACGCAGTGCGTCGCGCTTACGCAACTGCGCTAAATCCTCTTGCTGCCCGCGATCGGCAGGCTGGCCCGGTGCAGGCAATTCCAGCATATCGGCTTCATCGTACAACGCCTGACGCGGCGTGGAACTGAGGGGAATGGTGATCTCCAGCGTCAGCAGCGCCAGCAAACCCAGCGGTACCTGCTGCGCTTTGCCTACACGATTGGCGATAATCGGGCAGACCTCAATCATCTCCTGCAAATCGGCGTCGTTGCCGATCAGTTTTTCCGCCGGTAGAGCGGCGTCATCGGTCAGCAGGCTGAGCGGTGCCAGCAGGCGCGGTGCCTGGCGCAGTTGATGGCGTAAATGCATCAGGCTGCGCAACTGTTCGTTGAGCGCAACCTGATTAGGCCATAACAGCGCAAACAGCTGCACGCGGTCATCCACGTTGAGCCATGGGGCCAGTTCAATCGCCTGCGGCCAAAAGTGACGATCCAACACTTCCGCGTGACGATGCTGGCGACGACTCCACGCCCACAAGGTGATCAGCGCATCGCTGTCGAGGCCGGGTTCAGGTTCATCCTGACGATGGCGCTGCAAGCGCTGCAGCACGGCGTCAATCACGGCGGTATCGGGCTGTTCTTCGGTTTTGGCGCACGCCAGTATCAGACGAATCAGCTCGGCATCGCTTAACAACGTCATTTCCAGCGGCCAGGCGCTGGACTGGGCTTCACGCTGGTGGCTGAAACGGGTGGCGATGGCGAAATCGATATTGCCTGGATTGATGTTCTGGAAGTGATTAACCACTCTATCGCCAAGGCGCGCAATCAGCTGGCCCTGGGCATCACCGACCATTTCACTCAGCAACCAGGCTTTACCCGCCTGTGACTGGCCAAACAGCGCCAGCGTCACCGGGCGCGCTAACTGGCGCGCCAGGGCATGGCTCTCGACGCGGGCACGGCGCAGTTGCAGTTGCAGCGTATCGGCTTCCATGGCCAGGCGTGGCGCCTGAGCCTGATGGGTATCGATCCAGTTCAGCGCACCGTCGAGCGTCTCCTGCATCAGGCTGAGACGTTTGGCTGGCGTGACTGACGTGGTTTTCTTAGCTGTTCTCATCGTTTGCAGACGCTCCCGCTGTCAATCCAATACTGCGCGTTGGCATTGCCGGTCGCAGACAGAGTATTCAGTTTCAGACTCAATTGTTCCAGCGGCACACGCGTACCGTCATCCATTCGTGCATCGCTCAGCACCAGACGTTCTGGTCCAAAGTCGTCGGGACCAGGCTGAACCGCCAGCTTGATACGCAACACGCTCTCACCGGCCACTTTACGCGCCAGCTGCGGGTCGGTAATGCTCAGGCTGTACAGCGGGGAAGCGGGCCAGCGATCGTTCTCCAGCTGGCGGAAGCCGAGGCACACGTTGCCGCGAATGCGGAAGCTGCTTTTGCGATCCAGCGCGAAATGGCTGCTGTCGAGGTCGATCTCGCTGTAACAGAGATTATCATCGCTCAGCGTGGCATTCTCATCCAGCACGCCCAGATAGCGGATGGTGGAGTAGGGTTCAAAATCTCCGGCGCGGAACCAGAAGCTGCTCAGACGCAAATCCAGCGCCAGCAGGCATAGCATCGCGCCCACCGCAGCCGTGGATTTCGGGTTATCAATGCGCCCCTGTTTGTTAAACGGATACCAGTCGCTGGTGTGATAGCCTTCCAGCGACAAAATGCGGCTGCCCGGCAACGGTTGCAGATGGCGCACCAGCGCCTGAATGCCAGGGAAGCGCGAAGGGCGGCCCGTCAGCAGTAGCACATCACACTGATAAAGCGAGACCACTTCGCACATCGCGCGCAGTGCCGGAATGATGGCCATACGGTGTTGCAGGAACTCAGCGTGCAGTTGCGCCATGCTCACGACTAAAGGTACGTCGAGCAGATCAAAGCGACTATCCCCGCCCAGCGTGCGCTGGATCTCGCCGTTAACAAACGCCAACACGCTGCTGGCTGGTTTTTGCGGCACCAGTTCGCCAAACAGCGCATTGATCTCACTGTGGCTATCCAGCGGGTCCCAGTTTTCGTAGCGCTCCAGTACTGCCTGCGCCAGCGGAATAAACAGCTGCAGAGTGACCTGCTGACGCAACGTGGCTTGCCCGTCCATGCGGCTGTCGTGACCAAACAGTTTGTTCATCAGCGGTTCAGCCAGCGTCAATCCGGCTTTTTGCAGGCTCTGCTGCAGTGCAGGCAGGACCCACAATTGAATGACATCCAACAGGATATCGTCACCCGCGACTTTAAAGCCCTCGCGGAACAGCAGGCGCGGGGTAATTTTGACGTTGTTGCCCTGGCCATCATCGAGGCGATATTGCGTGATCGCCAGGTCGGTGGTGCCGCCGCCAATATCGATGGACGCAATGCGCAAGCTTTTGCCCGGCAGTTCGTCCACTTCACGTGGGCGGTCTGGGCGCGCCATGCTGCTAAAGAAATCTTCAGCGCGGCCCGCAAAGTTGACCTGGGTTTCGTTGAACAGCCATACCATCTGACCGCAAGTGGCTTCATCCCACTCCATCTGCACATCCGGTACCGGACGCAGACTTTTTGCCTGGCTTTCCGCACTGAAATCCTCTTCGGCCGGATGCCAGCCTTCGGCTTTCCACACCAGCGCAATGGCTTCCTGCATGCGACGACGGAAAATCTCGCGCTCAGGTTTAGGCATCGCCGACGGTAAGGTCAGGATCACATGACGCAGTTGGCGAGGTGCCTGGCTTTGCGGCATGCGCTGACGCTGTGCCACGCTGTTCATCTGCATCATCGCCTGGGCCAGCAGTTCGCAAAGCATAAAGGTCATCAGCGAACTGCGGCTGTAGCTGGCGGAAAACACCGGCAGGCGCTCATCTTCATCCAGCGCATGCAGCGGCTGGCCTTCATCATTCAACAGTAAGGTGAAAGGCAGCGCGGTGGCCTGCGGCTCGTCACTGCTGCCGTTAGCGTTAAAGCGCCAGCCTGGCTGATAGCGTGCTTCATCCCATAAATAGCGGCGTGGGCTGGATAAACCTGTGCTGCCTTCGGTGCCGGCACGCAACAGTGCAAGGCGGCTGGCCTCGCGTCCAACACGGGTCAGCGAAGGCCACATGAAGGCGTTTTCTCGGCCGCTCTCCAGCGAGAAGTTGGCTTTACCAAAGCGGGTTTCCGCAAATTCCAGGCGGCTGTCGAACAGTTCGTTGTACACCTGATGCGGTTCGGAGAGATCGCGCAGTTGCAGCTCGTAAGTTTGACGCAGGCCACTGCTCTCTTCGGCATGATCTTCTACCAAAATACCGCAGGTGTGTGAGTTGCCGACATCCAGAATGATATCGACGTTGACGGCCGGCGTTTGCAGCGACGCAGCCTGGATGTAGATCTCCGCGAGGTCGAGTTGCTCGCCCAGCAGCTCCAGCAAGTTGAGATAGTGTGCCTGATACTCAAATTCACGCAGCGCCTGGTTGAGTTCCTGCTCTCGACGGGATTCCAGCGCATTAACCTGTTGGGCAAAGGTTTCACGTAGCCAGCCATCAACCCAGGTGTGATCGAGAAATTCACCCAGCTCATAATTGTGCCAGGCCAGCGCGAAGCTGACGCCGTTCTGAGCATCGGCTTTGCTTAAACCGTGCTGCTCGCCACCGTCTTGTTCCGACACGATACGGGTATCGAAGGCCAGCGTAATGCGATGGGTGTTACCGGCCGCATCGGGCTGGCTCAGCGGGGCCAGGTGCAAGCGCGCCCAGTTATCCGGGCCGCCGATAAAACGGCGTCCGCTGGTGCAACGCAGCACTGGCAGCGGCAGCCACTGGTGAGCTAACAACTTTAACGAATCGGCCAGCGCAATATCTGACTCAGGGCGAACCACTTCCGCCGCGCTACCATCTTCCGGATAGAGCAGAAATTTTCCGCTGTTGCCGTCAACGTTGAGCCGCAGCAGCGGGCCATTGGCGGTCTGTCTTACAAACTGGCGACGGGCCTGCAAAGCAGGCAGACGCAGGCCAAAATCGAGAAACTGCACACCGCTATCTTCAATCAGCGTGATTTTTTGTTTGTCATCGATGAGGGGAGCCAACATGGTTACTTACTCTCACGCTTAATCGTCAACGGGAAGACCTGATCTGCGCCATATTGCGCAGTACAGCTGGCAATGCCATCACCGGCTTTACACACCAACTCAGGCATGCGGTAACGCGACTTATCGCTGCAGCTGGCAGTATAGCGGCTGCGCACCACCATGGTGCCGGCGGTGGTCATGGCAGCGGTGACATCGGCTTTACAGCGGATGTTATCGCCTTGAGAAATGGTGGCGACGCCTTTGCCATTGCGCAGCTGATAGCGCAGGCTCGGCGGTTTACCGGTGGGTAAATTGGTTTGACGCAAGGTCACGCGCCAGGTGCCATTGATAAACTTCACCGATCCGACGCGTGCATCTTCGGTGGTCATCACCAGGTCATCAGCCTTGGCTGGTTCAGTATGTTCAGCCACCACTTCCGGCGGTGCCGGTGGGGCTGCTGGCTCCGGTGCTGCTGCCACGGAGGCGCTCTTCTGCGGCAGTGTCGCCGCCAGTTTCTCGGCTTTAACGACCACCGCTGGCGGTGTGAACACCGGGGCAGGGACATCTGCAACCGCTATCTCAGGTGCCGCCTGCGGAGTAGAACTGTGTAGCCAGAAAGCCACGGCCGCCGCCGCAACCACCGCCACCGGCAACATTAAGGCGACAGGACGCCATACTGAAGGACGACGTGCAGGGGCAGGTTCGGGTTCAGGTTCCGGCAGTTCGACATCCGGCACGGTTTCGATCAATTCAGGCGTTGGTTCGGCAACAGGGGCAGCCGCAACCGGCGGGATCTCAATCAGCGGGGCAATCACCGGCGCGACAACCACGGGCGCCACGATGGCAGCAGGTGGCTCAGGCAACAGTGGTGGTAATGCCTCTTCCAGGCTGTCGCGCAGGCAGGCGAGCGCGTCATCTCGTGAGCGAGCCTGAGGATCGACAAAGCCCCAGAAGGTGATCACGGGTTTGCCATCCACCAGATAGACGTACTGCTGATCGGGAAACTGGAGTGTTTTGCTCAGTAAGGCACCGAACAGTCGCATGGCTGGATTTTCGGCATCACGCGCGCGCAGGCTGGCGGCCAGCAAATCCTGCTGGTTGAGCGTCAATAGCTCCAGCGCTTTTTGCCGCTCATGATCGCTGGCTGCCAGCCAGGATTTTACTTTGCCGTTGAATGGCGCATACCAGTCGAGGCGATCACCGCGTTCATTGGCTTGCGGAATGGCGAGGCAGTTAGCCAGCGTTGTCTGGCGACGCAGACGCAGCGTTTCGCGGATTTGCAGGGCAGAAGCCCAGACCGGCTGGCCGTTTTCACCCAGTGCCAGTACCGTGTCCAGATTGCCGCTGCGCAGAAAAGTTTTTGCCACTCGTTGGGCCCTTATCGGTGGTTGTCTGAGGCAGAACACCATGTGTATTTGGCGATATACCCAAAATAATTCGAGTTTCAGGAAGGCGGCAAGTGTATGAATCCTCAGGAGCTTACTGGAGTAAGTGACTGAGGTGAATACACGTAGCCAACGCACCTGCAACTTGAAGTATGAAGGGTATCGTAGTGATCTTAAGCCAAATGCAGGAGAATCAAACGGCTAATAAAGGGGGAAAAACAGGGCGTTTTTCCCCGCTGCAGGGGGGAGTTGCTGAAAATTTAAGCGCGAGTGCGTTGGCTAAGGACTAAATGAGTGATCAAACCGCCAACCAATCCCCAGAAAGCAGAACCGATACCTAACAATGAAATACCACTGGCAGTGATGAGAAACGCCACAATAGCGCTGTCTCGGTGCTCAGGCTCCGACAGCGCACGTTGCAGGCTGCCTGACAGCGTGGCGAGCAGCGCCAGCCCCGCCAGAGTGGCGATCAGCACAGTGGGCAGGGCACTTAACAGGATGGCAATCAGCGCGCCGGTCAGTCCGGTGAGTAGATAGAAGACACCCGCAATGGCCGAAGCCATCCAGCGACGCCTGGGATCGGCGTCCACATCCTCACCCATGCAAATCGCGGCGGTGATGGCAGCGATACACACGGAAAATCCGCCAAAGGGGGACAGGATCAGCGCAATAAATCCGGTCCAGCCGGTTAATGCAGAGACCGGCGGCTGATAACCGTGCGCCTGCAAGGTGGCAATACCGGGGGCATTTTGCGATGCCATGGTCACCAGAAAATAGGGTAATCCCACTCCAATCAAGGCCGCCAGATTGAAGTGCGGCATGATAAATTCCGGCACGCTGAGCGTGAGAGCGTGCGCGGGAAAATGAATCGCCTGCTGACCTAACGCCACCAGCACGCCAGCGATCAACGCGAGAATAATAGCGTAACGCGGCAGCCAACGGCGACTTATCAGCCAGACCAGACACATGCTGCCGCACAGGGCAAAGTTACTCTGTAGTCCGCTAAAGGTTCCCATGCCAAAGCGCAGTAAAATGCCTGCCAGCATCGCTGCAGCCAGTGACTGGGGGATGTGGTTCATCAGGCGCGCGAACAATCCGGTGACGCCACTCAGCACGATCAGGGCATTGGTGGCGACGAATACGCCAACCACTTCATTGAGTGTTAACCCCTGCACACTGGTGGCCAGTAAGGCAGCGCCCGGCGTAGACCAGGCGGCCAGAATCGGCATGCGCGTCCAGACGGATAAACCAAAAGAGGCTAACCCCATGCCCACGCCTAACATCGACAGCCAGCCGCCAATTTGCGCGGGCGATGCACCCGCCGCTTGTGCCGCCTGAAATATCAATGCCGCGCTACTGCTGTAGCCCACCAGTACGGCTATAAACCCGGAAATCAGCATCGGGAAGGAGAAAGCACTGCGCGAAGTGGCAGTCATCATGAGTTATTTTCCTGCTTGTGCGTTATAGCGCACACTATTGCACGAGTGTGTTATAACGCACAAGTGGTACACTGCGCGCGAATTTGTCAGGAGTGAACATGGAAAATCTTCATCAACATTTAAGTCAGGCGCTGAAACAGTTGCGCCAGGCCAACGGCTGGAGCCTGACGCTGGCAGCCGATCACACCGGCGTCAGCAAGGCGATGCTCGGTCAGATCGAGCGTGGTGAGTCGAGTCCCACGGTGGCAACGCTGTGGAAAATTGCCACCGGCTTTAATGTGCCTTTTTCTTTCTTTGTTCAGGGCAGCGATCAGGCGCCCGGTGTCACCGCAACCTTTCAGCAACCCAACGCGCAAATGCAGGTTAAACCGCTGCTGCCTTATGACGCTAAGCTGCGTTTTGATCTGCTTGAAGTGACCCTGGCTGGCGGCGCGCAAAGTGATTCCTCAGCTCATGAAATCGGCGTGATTGAGCAAGTGGTGGTGCTGGAAGGGGAACT
This sequence comes from Pantoea sp. CFCC18177, assembly GCF_059412425.1. Lineage (NCBI taxonomy): Bacteria > Pseudomonadati > Pseudomonadota > Gammaproteobacteria > Enterobacterales > Erwiniaceae > Pantoea > Pantoea sp. CFCC18177. Next base: position 53,842 of record NZ_JBNBPL010000022.1, on the reverse strand, counting down.
GCTGCTGAATGTCGAAGGTACCTGGCGCCGGTTGCAAGCGGGTGAAGCCAGCCAGTTCGCGGCGGATACTCCACACAGTTACCGCAATCCTCTCAGCACACCCCTGCGTTTTCACAGTCTGATCCATTACTTGCAGCGGGTGTAAACAGACGGGTTTGACTACCCACATCTCGCGGATAATTACAAATTGATACGAAGGTAAACTACACAGTTTGCCTTCGTATTTATATACTCGCGCTTCATCAGTAAGGAGAGGGTGCCATGAGCGACCTGAATAGCGCGGCTGCGGCCTTACGCAGCATCAATGGCAAGCTGGCACGGCGCTTGCGAGAGTCAGCGCCACCCGCCGATCTCACCTGGTCACAAGTGTCGGTACTCGGATTCCTGGTACGGGACGGCGCGATGACGGTGACCGAGTTAGCGGCGCAGGAGGGGGTTCGCAGCCAGTCGATGGGCGCGACCGTGGCCAGTTTGCAGGCGCAGGGCTTAATTCAGGGGGAGGCTGATCCGCATGATGGCCGTAAAACCCGCTATCATCCCACTGAAAGCTGCCTGCAATTGATCGCCGCTAATCGTGCGCAACGTGATGACTGGTTACTGCGGAATATGGCGACCTCACTCACGCCAGCCGAGCAGAAGACATTACTCGCGGCCATCCCCTTACTGCAACGTATTGCCGACCAATAATCCTGAGAGGAATCAACATGGCTTTAACCACGTTAGATGCAAAAACCGCCCTGATTGTGATTGACCTGCAGCACGGGATTGTCCGTCTCCCTGTCGCGCCTTTGGCTGCAGACGTTGTTGTTGAGCGCTGCGCACAGTTGGTTGACGCGTTCCACGCAAAAGATCTGCCGGTTGTGAAAGTGAATGTGGCAGGTGGCGCACCAGGCCGTAACGAGCAGGCACGCCACAGCGGTGAGTTGCCAGCAGACTGGGCAGTGCTGGTGCCAGAAATGACGCTAAAAGCGGGTGAAATCGCGGCGACCAAAACCACCTGGGGCGGCTTCCACAACACCGACTTACATGCACAACTGCAACAGCGCGGTGTGACTCAAGTGGTAGTATGCGGTATCGCGACCTCGATTGGAGTGGAATCCACGGCACGTCAGGCGTATGAGTTAGGTTACAATGTCACGTTGGCAACTGATGCCATGACCTGCCTGAATGCCGAAACGCATAAAAACAGCATTGAGCGTATTTTCCCGCGCTTGGGTGAGAGCGGCTCAACCGCTGATGTGCTGGCGCTGCTGAAGTAATCGCGAGTTAAGCTTTATGCTGGGGTGTGCCTTGGGGTGGCCTCAGCATAATTTATAAAGGACGTAGGTTATTCTTCGTCCCATGGATTCAGCAACACCACGCCTGAACCTTCAAAGTCTCTGGCATTGCGCGTAACCAAAATCAGGTCATGTTCAAGCGCAGTCGCCGCGATAAGGGCATCTGTATGGGGGCGTGCATCGGGGACGTGTAATTGCGCACAGCGCCGAGCCACGTTGCTGTCGATGGCAAGCGTACGCCAGGCGAATTCGATTAACACTCTTGAGCAAAAAAATGCCCTGCAATCCAGACACGTCCTGCAGGGCATTTCTCATTCTAAAGCGGGTTATTTACTGAAACGCATAACTCACTGTCAAACCGACACTATAGTTACGGCCCGGTGCCGGTTCGTAGTAACGGCCGTTGCTTTCGTTGACGATCACGGAGCCGACATAGTTGCGGTCAAACAGATTATCAACACGTCCGAACAGGTCCAGCGTCCAGTTCTGCACCAGCCACTTGTAACCAGAATTCACGCCCACCACGGTGTAAGCCGGGGCTTTAACGTCGTTTTCGTCATCCGCGGCGATATCGCTCATATAGCGCACATCGCCACCGGCATACCAGCCTTGTTCCGGCGCGTATGCCAGTCCGGCATACGCCATGTTGCGCGCAATGCCCGGAATTGGGTTGCCATCGCAGCTGTCAGTGCCACAAGCGTTGGAGCGATAACGGGCGTCGAGCAGCGTCCAGGCCGCCTTGAACTGCCAGTTCTCACCGAATTGCTGGTCGAGGCCCAGTTCCAGTCCACGACGGCGCGTCTCTCCGGCGTTTTTATAACTGGTGCGGCCTTCATAGCTGCTGTCGGAGACGATCTCGTTTTGGGTATCGGTCTGGAACAGCGCTGCCGTAATCAGGCCATTGCCAATGCGTTTTTTGGTGCCGAGTTCAACGGTGTCGCTGGTGGCCGGTTTCAGGTCCATATTGAGACCAGTCTGCGCGGCTGAGCGGTATGAAAGCTCATTCAGAGTGGGCGTTTCAAAGCCACGACCGGCAGAAACATAGGCATTCCAGCTGTTATCAATCGCATACTTCAGTGACGCGGCAGGTAGCCAGCGATGGTAGCGACGATTGCCGCTGTCATCCGGATCGGTGGCGGTAACGTAATAGTCATTAGAGTCGAAATTGACGGTACTCAAACGCACGCCCGCATCCAGTGACCACTTATCCGTGAACTGCCACGCCGTTTGCAGGTAAGGATCAAGATTCCACATCAGATTGCGTTCGTTACGACGCATATCGCCCTGCACACCCAGGTCATTACCGACAAAGTTTTGATAGCCTTTGCGCTTTTCGGTCATGGTTTCATAGTCCAGTCCGCCCGTGACCGTCACGGGAAGGGTGAACAGGGTATCGCGGTGTGTCCAGCGGGTATCAATGCCCTGATAGTGGCGTGACAGAGAAATCACACCGCCAGGGTAGCCCGCCTGAAGCTGAGTGGCGCGCGGGATCGATTGATACTGCGTGGTTTCACGCTCGCCGGCATATAGCATGACGCTGAGGTCGTCGTTTTCACTCATCTGGCGCTGATAGTGCAGGCCAGCCTGGGTTTGATCGACTGTTTTGCGGGCGTTGTACAGCGTGACGTTGCTGGCTACCTGGCGTGGGTTATCTTTCCACTGTGCTTCGGTCAAACCACCGGGATCTTGTGCATCCACATGCACGCTGTTAAATAGCAGCGTCAGCGTGCTGACGTCATCAATGCGCACACCCAGCTTGGCATTGCCCAGGTTCTTCTGCGCCGAGCTGTGATCGCGGTAGCCGTGGGTAGTGAAACGCGAGGCTGAAACGGTGTAATTCACGTCCCCCGCCTGCGTACCGTCACCGGTAGCACCGCTGGCTTTAACGCTGTTGCGCCAGCTGCCGAAACTGCCGAACCAGGTGCTGGCTTCCAGCGTCGTGGGTTGCTGACCGGTCTGGGTTTCGACGTTGATCACACCACCCGATGAGTTACCGTACAGCGCTGAAAATGGACCGCGAAGTACCTCGATATGATCGATGGAACCGATATCGATATTGGAGGTTTGCCCTTGTCCATCAGGCATGGTGGCAGGAATACCATCCACGTACATGCGGATGCCGCGCAGGCCGAAAGTTGAACGCGATCCAAAGCCACGCACCGAAATTTGCAGATCCTGCGCATAGTTCTGACGGTTTTGAATCTGTAACCCGGGCACGCTGGTGAGGTTTTCGGAAAGGTTGACGCGCGGTGCGGCGTGACGCATGTCGTCACCTGACACCACGCTGACGGCGGCTGGTGTATCTAATTCTGACAACCCGGAACCCGCAGGCGCGGCGCTCACCACCATGGTATTGCTGGCATTATCCGCGGCCATCAGTTGCAGGGGGAATAATGCAGGCAGCATCAGCAACGGTGCCTGTCGCAGTAAAGCAATTTTCATTATGAAAGACCGTAAAGAAGGTGTGGAATGAACCAAACGGAACATTAATCGCGCATATGTTAATAGTTTTTTCACTTTTTTCAAAAGCGTTAATAGTATGACTGATTATTGCCTGCGGTTGCGTGAAAAAATGTGGGTGGTCGCATCTCTCGCCTGGCTGTGTATGGGATTTTCTGTCAGTCTGGCGGTTTTGTCTGAAAGCATATAAAGGAGTCACTATGAGTCAGCAACCGGTTGTGGCGGTATTGGGATTAGGCGCAATGGGGCATGCATTTGCTGCCAACTTACTGAAAAAAGGGTTCGTGGTGCATGGCTGGAACCGTACGCGTGCTAAAGGCGAAGATTTACTGAGCGCCGGACTGCAACTCAGTGACAGCGCGGCGCAGGCGGTGCAGGGTGCTGACGTGGTGATTGCCATGCTGTCAGACGGTGACACCACGCGTCAGGAGCTGCGTGAGGCCGCGAGCGCACTGAAGCAGGGCGCAACGGTATGCCAGATGGGCACCATTGGGGTCGAAGCCACAGATGGGGTGATCGCCGATCTGCAACAGGTGCGCCCGGACGTGCTGTTTATTGATGCACCCGTTTCAGGCACCAAAGCACCTGCAGAAAATGCCCAGATTCTGGTGATGGCCAGCGGTGATCAAAGCAAAGCGCAGGCCGCAGAACAGGTGTTTGCCGCGATTGGCAAAGGAACACAGTGGCTGGGTGAAGCCGGTGCCAGTTCGCGTATGAAGTTGGTGGTCAACAGTTGGTTGATCGGTCTGATGCAAAGCCTGGCGGAGAGTACGCGACTGGCGGAGCAGTTTGGTTTCAGCACCGACGATCTGTGGAAGGTGTTGGATGGCGGCCCGTTGGCGGCACCGTACGCCAAAATGAAGCTGGGTATGATCGCCAGCGGTGATTACACGCCGCAGATGCATCTGGTCTGGGCATTGAAGGATGCCAAACTGGCGCTGGATGCGGCCGGTGACAGCAAACTGCCGGCACTGGAGAACATTGTGGATGTCTGGCAGCAAGCGGTGGACGCCGGATATGGTGAGCAGGATCTGGCGGCGGTTTACCAGTTTCTGAAACTCTGAAATGAGTAAACGGCTCAACTTCGATTTTAGTCATCGGCCAGTGGTGCCTTATGCGCACGATTATGCGCATGGTGACGAGGAGCCGTGGCACCATCATGACTGTGCACAGCTGATCCACACCTTAAGCGGTGTGGTCAAAGTGGAGACCCGGCACGGCAGCTGGGTTGTGCCGCCAAGTCGAGGCGTTTGGTTGCCCGCAGGCACACTCCATGCGCTGTCTATTGTGGGCACGGTGGCGGCTCGCACGCTGTTTGTCGATCCGCTGGCGCGCGCTGATTTGCCCGCCAGTTGTCAGGTGGTGCAGATTTCGCCGTTGCTGCGTGAGTTGATTGTCAGCGCACTGACGTTGCCAGAGCAGTACGGTTCTGGCAGTCGCACCGAGCGCATTTACGAACTGATGCTGGACGAAATCCGCGTGATGGATGTACTGCCGTTTGGTCTGGCGTGGCCAGAGAGCGATCGATTGCGCGCGCTCTGTCAGCAGATACAGCTGTCACCCGGTGAAAACTGGACGCTGGCGCGTGCGGCCAACGAACTCTGTGTGGCAGAACGCACCCTGGCGCGTCATTTCAATCGCGAAACCGGTCTGCAGTTTAGCGACTGGGTGCGCCGAGCGCGTTTGAGTGTGGCATTAGCCCGCCTGGCGCAGGGCGAGACGGTGCTGACGGTGGCGCTCGATCTTGGCTACGAGAGCCCGAGCGCCTTCAGTGCGATGTTTCGCCGTGTGCTGGGCGTTACGCCAGCGAATTACTTTCCTGCGGCAGAAAAGCATGGGCTGCGTTAAGCAGTGCCTGCAACGACGCGCGCGCCACATCGTTATCAATCCCCACGCCCCAGGCGCGTTCACCGCGCGCATTCAGACAGCTGATATAGGTGACTGAACGGCTGTCACTGCGTTTGCCCAGCGTATGTTCATGATAATCCTCGATAGTGATAGCGAGATCATAACGCTGGCGCAGCGCGGCTACGGCGGCTGACAGCAATCCGTTACCTTTCCCTTCCAGCGTCACCGGCTGCGCGCCGTCTTGCACGCGGGCTTTAAAACGCGTCTCGCCTTTTTCATCACTGTGGCTTTCAGCTTCCAGTAAGCGACGTGAGGGTTGGGTTAAACCGTAGTGCTGACAAAACAGTTGCCACAGGGCGTGGTGGGTCATCTCTTGGCCATGACCATCGGTTTGTTGCTGTACGATGCGACTGAAATCCTGCTGCAATCCGCGCGGTAACTGCAGGCCGTGATTCTGCTCCAGCAACCAGGCTGCGCCCCCTTTGCCGGACTGGCTGTTTACGCGAATCACCGCTTCATAGCTGCAACCGATATCGAGCGGATCAAGCGGCAGGTAGGGCATTTGCCAGATCGTTTCCTGACGCTCGCTGCGTTCGGCAAACCCTTTGCGGATGGCATCCTGATGCGAGCCGGAGAAGGCAGTGAAGACTAATTCACCGGCATAAGGATGACGCGGATGAACCGGCAGTTGGTTGCAGCGTGTCACCACTTCCAGCACTTGTTGGATGTCGCTGAAATCGAGTTCAGGCGCCACGCCTTGCGTATATAAATTGAGTGCCAGCGTGATGATATCGACATTGCCGGTACGTTCACCGTTACCAAACAGGCAACCTTCAACGCGATCAGCCCCGGCCAGGATGGCCAGTTCAGCGCAGGCCACGCCGGTGCCACGATCGTTATGCGGATGGACGCAAATCGCCACCTGCGCTCGCTGGCTGAAATGGCGGCAGAAATATTCAATCTGGTCGGCATAGACGTTCGGGGTGTTCACTTCGACCGTGGCGGGCAGGTTGATGATCATCGGGCGCTCTGGGCCTGGTTGCCAGATCGCGGCAACGGCTTCACAAATTTCCAGCGCGAAGTCGGGTTCGGTAAAGCAGAAGGTTTCAGGTGAATACTGGAATGTCCAGGCGGTATCCGTTTGTGCTTCACAGCGAGCGCGAATTTGGCGCGCACCGGCACAGGCCAGTTCAACGATTTCCGCTTTGCTCTGGCGGAATACGCGCTCACGGAACAGTGGCGCAGTGGCGTTATACATGTGGATGATGGCTTGCGGCGCACCGCGCAGGGCGTCAAAGGTACGATCGATCAAATCGCTGCGTGCCTGGGTGAGTACCTGAATGGCCACGTCGGACGGGATATGATTGTGCTCGATCAGCAAACGGACAAAATCGAAGTCGGTTTGCGATGCGGCGGGAAACGCCACTTCGATTTCCTTAAAACCGCAGCGCAGTAACAGTTGCCAAAACTCCAGCTTGCGCGCGCTGTCCATCGGTGTCGCCAGCGCCTGGTTGCCATCACGCAGGTCGGTTGAGAGCCAGCGTGGCGCCTGCGTTAACTGGCGCGAGGGCCACTGACGGTCGGGCAAGTCAATCACCGGGTAGGGGCGGTATTTTTCAGCAGGTTGGTTCAGCATGAGTTTCTCCTTATGGGTCTGTGATCAGTCTGGACCACTCCGCCGCACTCTGCTCACGCATAACTGACAACACTGGCTGCATAACTGACAATTTATCAGGTTTGGCTGGGGTTGCTGTGGGTTTCGTGCTCGGCCCCATAAAGGCCAGCCCGATCGCAAAGAAATCACGCATCCATGCAGATCGACCGCCGCTCCCGGCGGCGGACGCTTTGCTCCTCGGGCTGGCCTTTATGGAGCTTTAAGCATGATCGTTGCTGTTGTTCGTGATGGCATCGGTATTCTCTCCGCCCGTTGCGGGCTCGGCGTGCCAAAGCTTATGCGCCAGACGGCATTCCTCAGATGAAATCAGCATCTCGGCTTGCTTCGCGGCAGGGTAGTCTGGGGTTTTGCGCGATAAGAGAAAACACAATGAAAAGAGCAGCTTTAGCCATTTTTGTCATGCTAGCCAGTGGGACGGTCAGTGCGGAAACCGTTACGCTGCGTATCGCTGACCAGAAGGGCAATATGCACGCCGAGATGGAAGCGGCGCAGCAGTTAAACAATCTCAGCTATAAAATCGAATGGGCAGAGTTCCCGGCGGCGGCACCGCTGGCGGAAGCGTTAAATGCTGGTGCGGTGGATGCCGGTATTATTGGCGATGCGCCGCTGCTTTTCTCCCTTGCTGCGGGTTCACAGGTGAAAGCCGTGGCGGTGAGCAAATCGGTGCCTGAAGGTTTGGCGGTGCTGGTCAGCCCTGATTCACCGATTAAAACCGTGGCGGATTTGAAAGGGAAAAATATCGCCACCGGTCGTGGATCGATTGGCCACTTCGAGGCGTTAAAAGCGCTGGAAAAAGCGGGTATCAGTGACAAAGACGTTAAATGGCGCTTCCTGACACCGGCCGATGCGCGTATTGCCTTGGCCAACGGTTCAGTGGATGCATGGTCAACCTGGGACCCTTACACGGCGCTGGCGGAAGTAACCCATACCGGGCGTGTGCTGATTAACGGCGTGGGGCTTTCCAGTGGCAACAGCTTCCTCGCGGCCACCGATGCGGCGATCAATGATGCCGGAAAACGGGCCGCCCTACAGGATTACGTCAATCGACTGGCGGCGGCGGATCGTTGGGCGAACAGCCATGTCGATGAATACTCCACCACGCTGGCGAAAATCATCGGTTTTCCAAAAGAGGCTGCGGCAAAATCTTTCTCACGGCGCCAGTCGCATTGGCAAAGCATTGATGACGCCACCATTGCCCAGCAGCAGGAGACGGCTGATTTTTACCAGAAATATGGCCTAATTCAGCAACACCTCGACGTCAAACCGACCTTTTATCATGGCTTAACCGTTTCACAGAAGTAACCCTTTGTGCCCCAACGTTTGGCTAAACTCCATGGGGCGCGTAGCATAGCGCCCATCTTGCCTTCATCTTTATCACCTATGTTAACCAAAACCTTCGATGGTCATAACGACCTGCTGCTTAATCTGTGGTTACATCATCGCGATGCGCCTGCAGACGCCTTCTTCTCGGGGATTGAGAAAGGGCACCTTGATTTTCCACGTATGCAGCAGGGCGGTTTTGCGGGCGGGTTGTTTGCGATGTTTGTCCCGCCGCAGCGCTACATCAATGAAGTGGCACCTGAACGTGCGCAGGAGCAGTGGCAACCGCTGGAGATCCTCTGGCAGCAACTGGATATCCTGAAAACGCTGGTGGCCGAATCGGCGGGGCGCGCGCGACTGTGCCTGACGGCCAATGACATCGCTGCCTGTCGCCGTGATGACGTGCTGGCGATGGTGGCGCATATTGAAGGTGCCGACGGATTCGACGCTGATGGCGAGGCGCTGGCCGAGTTTTATCAGGCGGGCGTGCGCAGCATGGGTCCTTTCTGGAACTTACCGAATCTTTTTGGCGAAGGGGTGAATGGCTCGTTTCCACACACTCCGGATACTGGACCGGGCCTGACGCGTGCCGGTAAGCAGCTGATTGCAGCGGCCAATCGTCATCGCATGATGATCGACGTATCGCATATGAATGAAAAAGCGTTCTGGGACACCGCGCGCCTGTCGAACGCGCCGCTGGTGGCAAGTCACTCAAACGCCCACGCACTCTGTGCGCAACCACGCAATCTCACTGATGATCAACTACGGGCGATCCGTGACAGTGGCGGGGTGGTAGGTGTGAATTTTGGTAACGCTTTCTTACGCGCCGATGGTCAGCGCACCAGCGACACGCCATTGATCGAAATTGGTAAACATCTGGAACATTTAATTGAAATAATGGGACCCGAAAACGTAGCATTTGGTTCAGATTTCGATGGCATCAGCGTGCCGGACGCCTTAAAAGATGTTTCTGGGCTGCCGCGCCTGCATGCGCTGCTGGCATCGCTCGGCTATGATCAAGCAGTGATCGAGCAGGTTGCCTGGGGTAATTGGCAGCGCGTCCTGCAACAGATTTGGCAGGATTAACACAATTCCCTTACCTAATCAGGGTTGATATGCCTGCTACATTGGCGCAACATCAGCCCGCGTCGTGCATTGTGGCCTGAATATTGTATTTCTGGCGCAAGCATTTCCAGCAGAGCCTGCTCTGCGTTATTTGTCTAGAGGAAGAAAATTATGTGGAAGAAACCTGAATTTGTTGACCTGCGTCTGGGCCTGGAAGTGACTCTGTACATCTCCAACCGCTAAGACTTTCTGCCCGCCGTTCGCGCGGGCATTTTATTTTTCTTTTTGGTCATCTCACATGTTTATTAAAGTGCTTGGTTCAGCGGCAGGTGGCGGCTTTCCGCAGTGGAACTGTAACTGCGCCAATTGCAGCGGCCTGCGTAACGGCACCCTTCAGGCTCAGGCGCGGACGCAATCTTCGATTATTGTCAGTGACAACGGTGAAGATTGGGTGCTGTGTAACGCCTCGCCAGATATCAGCCAGCAGATTGCCCACACGCCAGAACTGATTAAAAAAGGTGTGCTGCGCGGCACCGCCATCGGCAGTATTATCCTGACTGATAGCCAGATTGATCACACCACCGGGTTACTCAGCCTGCGTGAAGGCTGCCCACATCAGGTGTGGTGTACGCCTGAGGTCCATGCTGACCTCACCAGTGGCTTCCCCATTTTCACCATGTTGCAGCACTGGAATGGCGGGCTGCAGCATCACGCGTTAACACCGCTGGAACCCTTCCGCGTCGATGTGTGCGGCGATCTGCAGTTCACGGCTATTCCGATTCTCAGCAATGCGCCACCGTATTCGCCATACCGCGATCGCCCTCTGCCAGGCCATAACGTGGCATTGTTTATTGAGAACACGGCCAACGGACAGACGCTACTCTACGCGCCGGGCCTGGGCGAGCCGGATGCCGTGATCATGCCTTGGTTGCAAAAAGCCGATTGTCTGCTGATTGATGGCACCGTTTGGCAGGACGATGAACTGCTGGCAACCGGCGTCGGTAAAAATACCGGCAAAGCCATGGGCCATCTGGCTCTGGCAGAAGAGCACGGCTTAATGGCGCTACTGGCTGCGTTGCCCGCCAAGCGCAAAATTTTGATTCACATTAATAACACCAATCCGATTCTCAACGAGCAGTCGCCGCAGCGTCAGTATCTGATACAGCAGGGCATTGAAGTGAGTTGGGACGGCATGGCGATTCATCTGCAGGAGAGCGCATCGTGATTACTGAAGCCTTATCGCCGCAAGCGTTTGAACAGGCACTGCGTGCCAAAGGCGCGTTTTATCATATTCATCATCCGTATCACATCGCGATGCACAACGGTGAAGCGACACGCGAACAGATTCAGGGGTGGGTAGCCAACCGCTTTTACTACCAGACCAACATCCCACTGAAGGATGCAGCGATCATGGCGAACTGCCCGGATCCGGCTACGCGTCGTAAATGGGTTCAGCGCATTCTGGACCATGACGGCAGCAACGGTCATGAAGGTGGTATTGAAGCCTGGCTACAATTAGGTGAAGCCGTCGGACTGGATCGTGAGGTGCTGCTGTCTGAAAAGCTGGTGCTGCCAGGGGTACGCTTTGCGGTGGATGCCTACGTCAATTTTGCGCGTCGTGCTAACTGGCAAGAAGCGGCATGCAGTTCGTTAACCGAACTCTTTGCGCCGCAAATTCACCAGTCACGTCTCGACAGCTGGCCGCAACACTATCCGTGGATCAAGGAAGAGGGCTACTTCTATTTCCGCAGCCGTCTTAGCCAGGCAAATCGTGATGTGGAACATGGCCTGGCGCTGGCGCTGGAGGTGTTTACCACGGCAGAGCAGCAGAACCGTATGCTGGAGATCCTGCAGTTCAAACTGGACATTCTCTGGACGCTGCTGGATGCCATGACCATGGCGTATTCGTTACAGCGCCCGCCTTATCACACCGTCACCGATCAGGTGTCATGGCACAGTACAAGACTGGTATAACATCATGAAAGATAATCTGATCCCTGCTTTCCGCCGTGGCTATCGCATGCAGTGGGAACCTGCACAAGACAGCCATGTGGTGCTTTATCCGGAAGGGATGGCAAAGCTGAATGAAACTGCTGCCGCGATTCTGGAGCTGGTGACGGGCAAGCAAGACGTTGCGGCCATCATTCATACGCTCAATACGCGCTTCCCGGAAGCAGGCGGCGTGGACGATGATGTGAAAGAGTTCCTGCAATCCGCCGTTGAACAGAAATGGATCCAGTGTCGTGAACCTGAATAAAACTGTCACGCCGCCGCTTTGGCTGCTGGCTGAACTGACTTATCGCTGTCCACTGCAGTGCCCTTACTGCTCAAACCCGCTCGATTTTTCGCAGCAGGAGAAAGAGCTGACCACGGAACAGTGGATCGATGTTTTCCGCCAGGCGCGTGCCATGGGCAGTGTGCAGATGGGCTTTTCAGGTGGAGAGCCATTAACGCGTAAAGATCTGCCCGAGCTGATTCGTGCCGCACGGGATCTGGGCTTCTACACCAACCTGATCACCTCTGGCATTGGCCTGACGCCCAAAAAGCTCGATGCTTTTGCCGATGCGGGCCTCGATCATATCCAGATCAGCTTCCAGGCCAGCGATGAGGTGCTGAATGCGGCATTAGCCGGTTCGAAAAAAGCCTTTCAGCAGAAGCTGGAGATGGCAAAAGCGGTAAAAGCGCACGGTTATCCGATGGTGCTTAACTTCGTGCTGCATCGCCACAATATCGACCAGATCGATAAAATCATCGATCTCTGTATCGAACTGGAAGCCGACGACGTTGAGTTGGCCACCTGCCAGTTTTATGGCTGGGCGCACCTGAACCGTCAGGGGCTGTTACCGACACGCGAACAAATCGCCAATGCTGAAGCCGTAGTGGCGCAATACCGTGAACGTATGAGTGAAAGCGGTAACCTCGCCAATCTACTCTTTGTTACGCCGGACTATTATGAAGAGCGTCCGAAACCTTGTATGGGCGGCTGGGGATCGATTTTCCTGAGTGTCACGCCAGAAGGCACCGCATTGCCGTGCCACAGCGCGCGTCAGTTGCCGGTCGAGTTCCCATCGGTGCTCAATCAAAGACTGGAGGATATCTGGTACAACTCGTTTGGTTTTAACCGCTATCGGGGTTATGACTGGATGCCGGAGCCGTGCCGTTCGTGTGATGAGAAAGAGAAGGATTTCGGTGGCTGCCGCTGTCAGGCCTATATGTTGACGGGCAATGCTGACAATACCGATCCGGTATGTAGCAAGTCACCGCATCACGGCAAAATCCTTGAAGCTCGGCGTGAAGCGACCTGTAGTGATATCAAAATTGCCCAGCTACAGTTCCGAAATCGCAGCAACTCTGAGCTGATCTTTAAGCAGCGAGTCACCTGATGACCTCGCGCCATCTTGTTCTGGCCAATGGCCTGCGCTGCCATCTGTACCACCAGCCAGACGCGCGTGATGCCGCTGCCTTGGTGCGCGTGCAGGCCGGCAGTCTTGATGAACCCGACCGCTGGCCGGGATTGGCGCATTTACTGGAGCATCTGCTGTTCTGCGGCAGTGAGCGCTTTGAAGACCGCGAGCGTTTAATGCCTTGGGTGCAGCAGCAAGGTGGACAGGTCAATGCCACCACACAACTCAGTAGTAGCGCCTTCTTTTTTCAACTTCCTGCGACGGCTCTGCCTGAAGGAGTTAAACGCTTAAGCGATATGCTTGCTGCACCGTTGCTCAGCCAGCAGGCGATTCAGCAGGAAGTGGCGGTGATTGAGGCGGAATATCAGCTGTTGCGTCATCATGTCGAGACCCTGAGTGAAGCGGCATTGGTGGATACTCTGGGCGGGATTTTTCAACGCTTTCGTGTGGGTAATCAGCAATCATTTGGTGACAATGTAACTTCATTGCAGGCTGCGCTACGTGAGTTTCACCAGAGTTATTTCCGTGCGAAGGGCATTGAATTGTGGTTGCAGGGGCCGCAATCTCTGGACGAACTGGCCGAGCTTGCGCACGCTTTTACGACCCTTCCTGCAAGCCAGGTTAAACCGCATTGTGTGCTGCCACTCCCTGCTACGCATGACCTTCAGTTACAGCTAACGGGTGATGAGAATTTCTGGCTTACGTTGATGTTACCCGGGGATGGAGATTCATTGCGTGACAATGTCACTTTACTCAGTGTGTTTTGGCAAGATGAAGCCCCCGGAAGTTTGCTGGCGGCGCTGAGAGAAGTCGGCTTGTGCGATACGTTGCACGGGCAGTGGCTGTGGCAAGATGCGCAGCACGGTTGGCTGGCGTTGCGTTTTACGGCGGCACAGATCAGCGTCGAGCAAGCCCAGCGTATTGAACAGCTATTCTGGCAACATGTTGCGGCTATCGGTGCCTGCGGCACTGAACATCGGCAGCATTATGCGCAACTGGCGTTGCACGATTTTGCCTGTCTGACGCCGTTGGAGCAGTTACGAGGACGCGCGCTGGGCTTTGCGCCCGCAGAGAGGGTGCCCGAAAGTTTCACGGCATTTGTCGCGGCGTTACCGCAAGCTGCCTGCACGCGCATGTTGACGCAGCAACACCTGCCCGATGCCCAACGTGTGGATACACAGGGTTTTACGTTGATGCAGAAGACAGGATTAGCGCAAAGCTCGGTTTTTCACCCCGCTGCAAATTTCCATTTTTATCCTGTTTCCCAAGCGGCCATTGCACCCGCTTTGCCTCCCGTAGCCATAGCGTTACCCCATTTTACGCCCCGGCAACATGTAGAAACCCTACTGCTGCGCCCGGCGTTTTATCACACGCTGAGTGATGAGGATGCACAGGCGCGCCAGGCCTTGCTGCGGCCGGTTCTGGCGGAGCTGCGCCATGCCGGTGGCAGCGGCAGTTGGCAACAGAAGCAGGGCGTCTGGCAGCTGGTGCTGAATCTTCCAACAGGCGATGCTGTAGCCTTACAGACTGTACATCATGCGCTGAAGGCCTTGAGTGCTGAAGTGCAGCCGAAGGGCGTTGCAACACCGCAAACTATCGTGATTCGTCAGTTACTGGCGACATTGCCAGTGCAGTTAATCTCTCCTGTTGCTGATAGTGACTGGCTGGCTGCCTGGAGCGGCAAACAGCAGGCACTGCAGCAGCGCGTTGCCCATCTGCTCAGCGACTTTTCTCCAGGTTTGGCCAGGTATGCCCATCCGCCTCGGTTACAACGGGGCATCACGCCGGTTAACTGCCAGGGAAGCGACCAGGCGCTGCTGCTGTTTATTCCGTTACCGCAGTCAGATGACAGCAACTTAGCCGCATTACGTGCGCTGTCATTGCTGTTGGAGCCGAGATTCTTCCAGCGGCTGCGTGTCGATCAACAGATTGGTTATGTGGTGTCCGCTCGCTATCAGCGCGTCGCCGATATGGATGGGCTGTTACTGGCACTGCAATCGCCACAGCTCCCATGGCAGACGCTGCTGGGGCACTGTAAACGCTTTATGCGTGAGATGGTTGCAGAGGTTGATTCGGTTACGCCGCAGACGCTGGCGGCATGGCAGGCCACCTTGCTCGACCAATGTGATGCCAAAGACAACACCGATGCAGCCGTGCAGGGGTTACGCCAACAGCAGGGGTTAGCCAATCTCAATCGCAACGCGGTGATGTCTCTGACGCTGTCTCACCTGCAGCAGCTCCACAAGCGAATGATGCGTGAACGCCGCCGCTGGCGAATCATTGTGAATCAAAGCTGAAAGGCGATGTGTTTACCGTTTGGTAATGTGACATCAATGCGTACTTCGCCACCGAGTGCCGCAACATAACGTTTTAATGTCGAAAGCCGCGGATCATTATCGGGATTCTCCATTTTGGCTAACGTGGGCTGTGAGATTCCCATTGTGCGGGCCAACTCGGTTTGCGAAAAATTGAGTTCTTCACGTATCTGACTTAAGGCAATATCCTGGCGTAATTTCTCAATTTTAACAGCGATACGCTGTTGGCTTTCAGGTGATTGCTTCTCTAATAAAGCTTTGTAATTAGACATGTTATCCCTCCATTTGCACTAAATGCCTGCGGTATTCCGCTTCGGCCATGCGAATCATTGAACGGTAAAATTGTTTTTGATTAACACCCGTTTTATCTCCAGCACACAACACTATGGCGCGACGAACGGGATCAAAGGCGAAAAACGCCCTAACAGGATTTCCATGGTGCTGGATACGTAATTCTTTTAGATGAGTAAGCTTGCACCCTTTCAGCGTATCGACATAGGGGCGACCAAGTTGAGGTCCCATTTCTGCCAAAATACCCATCATGGCTAACACATCTTCACGCATATCTTCACTTTGTGCGAAAAACCACTCATCAAAAACTTCCGTTGTTAATATTTCCCACATATTGCCATCCTATAGCTTATTTGCTATGATTTAATTTATAGCCTTTAGGCTATGATTGCAATGGAGTATGCGATAATCCTGCGTAACTTTCACTCATATTAACCATTACCCTTTGATATTTTTGAATATATTTGAAGGTGACGCGCAAATCTCTTCACTATTCGTCAGCCGGGTTATCCGCGACACTCAATAGATTATCCCGATCTAAAAGGAACCTTGAGTGAAAAACGTTACCCGTGTTGTGCTGCCATTGCTGGCGGCGGCTGCGCTTTATGTGCCTGTTTCGCAGGCTGCTGCGATGCATTACGACCTCGACCCAGCCCATACCTCGGTGATTGTCACCTGGACGCACTTTGGCTTCTCGCACCCCACTGCAGATATCCCCAACAGCAAAGGTTCGCTGGTGTTTGATAAGGAACATCCCGAGCAAGCACGTGTTGATGTGACCCTGCCAATTACCCAGATTGATAGCCACGTTCCGGCGTTGACCAAAGAGTTTCTCGGTGCTGAGTATTTTGATACTGCTAAATATCCTTCAGCGGTATTCCACAGCACCAAAGTGGTGGCAAAAGGGGATAACAAGTTTGATGTAGAAGGGAATCTGACCCTGAAAGGCATTACTAAGCCGATCACACTGCACGCCACGCTGAACCAGCAAGGGATGCATCCGATGGTCAAGAAACAGGCGATTGGTTTTGATGCCACTGGCGTGATTAAACGTTCGGATTTCAAGCTGGATAAGTATGTGCCAGCAGTCAGTGATGATGTGACGCTGACGATCTCTACCGAGGCGTATGCGAAATAAACAAGTGAGTTAGATAGCTGACGCAGGCTGGTGCCGCCCTGGGGCTGGCGGTCCTCACGCCGCTGAAGCGGTGCCTTCACTTCATTCGTCTGCCTTACGGACCGGTGTCGATGAAACATCCATGTTCCAGCGCCACCTTTCGCCCGCGTCCTGCGGGCTCTCCTGGCATACTCATTCTGTTCAGCGCTGCGGAATGCCAGCCCCAGGGCGGCACCAGCCTGCTCCTGAGCTTCAGTGCGTGTTGTTCATTTGGTTCCAGCACACACTTGCAATAGGGCAGGATTATGCCCAATTCTTCTTCTTACTGGTCTTACCCACGCCGGGATTACAACTGTTGGTGGGATCCAACTGCTTCCAGTGCGCGACATGTTCGCAGGAAGCTTGATACAGATGCCCCACGTTATGCTCGGCAGGGTACTTAGCACCGCGCTGCGCCAGATAGACTTTCACCGCTTCCTTGAATGCCTTCGCATCAACGCCTTCCTTCAACACGTAATCCTGATGGTTCACATAACAGAAGAAATGACCGCAGCAGGAGTCCACTTGTACCTGCGCCGCAAGATTCGCGGGCAGCGTTAAGCGCCATGCGTCATCATTGCGGCGGAGCGCTACATCAAAGGCCACCAGACGCTCATTCGGTTTATAACCCAGCGCATCACAGTACGAAATGGTGCAACCGCCCACGCCAAAACGCACTAAGAAGGCATCGGCCGCTTCGCGTGCATCGCAGTGGAAAAAGTCGCCCTTTTGCTCGGCAAAAAATTGCTGCAATAACCCCTGTAGCTCCGTGGTTTGCTGTGCATCCACTTTGATCATCAAATGGTGCTCATATTCATCGCGGTACTTCATGATTCGGGGGGCAACAAAACTGGGTGTCAGTTGGTTAAAACATTGCAATGCTCGATCAACAAAATTGCGCGGTAAAAACGGCACATGACCAACGCGTACATCCCATTTCGCTTTGTTGGCCATCATCTTGGGGATCGCCTGCGGGCCGAGCTTACGAATTGCCAGATACATATGTTTTGCGTAACGCACGGTTAAATCGAAGGCGTTGCGATGAATGTATTCAGCCTGCAGCGGTAATTCGCTCATCTCGGTAAGCAGGAAACGGCGCAGTGCGACCAGTTCACGCTCATCATTGGTGCCAATGTAAAAGGTGTCACTGCCGGTACTGGCTTCAAACGTGGGTAAGCGCACGGCAAACACCACCACTTTTCCCGCGCTGCCTGAACTCTCATGCAGATAGCGCAGGTCGCCATTAAAGCGCGCAGGGGAGTCAGCGCTGAGGTCACGCAAACGATCGGCATAGTCATCGGCCCAGATTTTGCCCTGCCAGTCTGGCTGTTCGCCTGTTTGATACTGCTGCTCGGTCAAATTTTTCAGCATCGCTTCCGGTGTGGCACCCAGATCGATTCCCAGATGATTGACCATCTCCAGGCGGCCATCGTCATGGATACGCGCAAACAGCGACTTTTCGGTAAACGCCGGGCCGCGCCGAATCAAGGAGCCGCCGGAGTTATTACAAATGCCGCCGACCACAGAAGCACCAATGCAACTCGAACCGATCACCGAGTGCGGTTCACGTCCCAGCGGTTGCAGCGTTTGTTCCAGTTCGGTCAGGCTGGTACCAGGGAAGGCGATCACCTGGCGTGCCTGATCGATCACCTGCACACCTTTGAGCTGGCGCGTACTTACAATCACCACATCGCGGTCGTAATCGTTGCCATCTGGGGTTGAACCCCCGGTGACGCCGGTATTGGAGGCCTGCATCAAAATAATGGCGTTCTGAGCCACACAAATCTGCAGTGTTTGCCACAACTGCTGCAAGGTTTGCGGTAGCACTACGGCCAAGGCATCACCGCGACCAACACGAAATCCTTTGGTGTACCAGGCTTTATCATCGGCGTGGGTCAATACCTGCTTGTCGCCCACTGCGTCAGCCAACTGACGCAACATCTCCTGCGGGGTGGTCATGTTTTCTCTTCTTCGTCATTTATCTGCCGCGTTATTGGACAACCTGATCAGCATGGCGTCAATCATTCAGCGGCACTATTAAGGAAATAACGCACGGAATCATTATCCCTTTATCCTCCGCGGGAAAAAGCCTGCGTACCGATAAAAATGCGCGGGCAATCACAATTTAGATCGAAAGAAATTAAGGCTGCACCCCGATTATTAACGCTTACTGTTTTACTGCGTGAAATTAATATAACTTGCTGATTATAAAGTTAATTTCACTCCTGTGGTAAAAATAGCCATGTGATTTAAATCACAAAAAAAGAGTGTTTAACCATGCTGTCAATCATGATGGGGATTAAATTCATGGTGAAAGTGTGATCCTCGTTGCAAATAGAAAAGTCGTTCACCGGAAGAATGAATGTCAGACGCGCAGCTTAGGGAGTGATGACAATGAGAATTGGCATGGTGATCAGCGGTGGCGATGTAACCGGGATAAATAACTTTGTATTTCAAATATCACGCATGACACAAGCAGACATGGTGTTATTTAATGGTGGTATTCCCGGCTTGCTGGAAAATCGGCATCAGGAAATATCTCAGCGCGATCTGGTGGATTATGCCATCACATCTATTCCCGTGATGCAATCAGGAAGAACCACGCGAAAATTAATCAGGCCAGAATACGAATTGATTGCCAAACATCTTAAATCGCTGCGCATTGATGTATTAATTATGGCCGGTGGTGATGGGTCATTACAATTTTTGCACACGTTAAGCGAATTCGGCGTGAATTGTTTCGGCGTGGGCATGACGATTGATAACGACGTGTTCGGCAGTGATTACACCATCGGTTTTTCTACGGCCTGTGAGCAAGTCCTAAAAGAAGTGTCAAAGCTGAGAAATACCGGACGTGCCTTAACAGGGCGTGTATTTATGGTTGAATTATTGGGCGGCTACTGCGGAGAGTTAACATTGCAATCAGCGATTAAGTCTAACGCTGATTTTGCGCTAATCCCGGAATGCCAGATTCCGCCGCAAGAGCTGGCAGAGCGTATCACTCAACGCCTGTCGACGCAGAATAGCGTGGTGATCCTCTGCTCTGAAGGTTACACCCGTGAATATTCACCCGGTTTTCAGGGGGCAATCGATACACTGATTAAACAAATTGAACCGTTAATAGGGGTGCGAATTCGTAAAACTATTATCGGTTATGGCTTACGTAGTGGTGATCCCACCTGTGAAGAAATTTATCAGGGCACCATTATGGCCAGTGAAGTCGCGCGTTGTATTCAATCGGGGATGCGCAATAAGGCGGTCATTATTAATGGCAGTAATAGACCGATACCGATAGATCTCATAAGCATGAAAAAACGCCTGGTGGATACCGAAGGGCACCATTATAAACTTGCTAAACAACTGCATATTCTGTGAGGAAATAAGCCATGCTGAAAATACTATGTGTGTGTGGATGTGGTCTGGGTTCAAGTTTCGCAATTGAAATGAGCGCCAAATCCGTATTAAAGAAACTCGAAATTGAAGCTGATATCGATCACACCACGATTTCGGAAGCCAATGCTTTCAAGTCCGACATGATTTTAACGCAGAAAGCCTTTGCGGATGTCCTGAACGCGGATGCCACCCCAGAACAAATTAAGCGGGTGATTATCCTGAACAGGCTGACCGACAAAGCGGAAATTGAAGAGAAAATCGTGGCATTTATGAAAGAACGTAACTTAAAGGTTGCTAACCATGAATAGTGTGATCAACTTCCTGGTAAAAGACTTATTAGGGCAGGCGTCAATTCTGATCGCCTTTATTGCCCTGATTGGTCTGCTACTGCAGAAAAAATCCGCAGGAAAGGTGATGGAAGGCACCTTTAAAACCCTGCTGGGCTTCTTAATTATGATGGCGGGTATCAATATTATCGTCGGTACTCTGACCTTCCTGAATACCATATTTACCCATGGTTTTGGCATGAAGGGCTACATCACCGATGTGGCTGCCATTGCCGGGTTAGCGAGCCGCGAGCTGGGTTCAGAAGTGGCGCTGACGCTGTTGGTGATCTTTATCGTCAACATCATCATCGCGCGTCTGACACCGTTCAAATACATCTTCCTGACCGGACAGGCGCTGTTGTGGATGGCGACTATCGGTGCGGTGATTGGCTATAAAGCGGGGCTGACAGGTTTACCTCTGATCCTTACCGGCGGCATCTTTGGTGGCGTCATGGCGGTGGTCATGCCGGCTCTGGCACAACCCGTGGTGCGTCGCATTACGGATTCGGATGACGTTGCGCTCGGCCACTTCTGCACCATTGGTTATTTGCTGACGGCGGCTGTCGCCAAAGTCGTGGGTAAGGGGTCACGCTCGACCGAAGATCTCAAGCTGCCAGACAACTTCAAATTCCTGCAGGACACCTATCTGTCGATGGCGGTGGTGATGGTGCCGATGTACCTGATCCCTGCGCTCGCGGCGGGCCCGGAATTTATCGGTCAGTACAGCAACGGCATGAACTATCTGATGTATGCCTTTATGCAATCGATTCAGTTTGTCGCTGGTGTGTTCGTGCTGTATAGCGGCGTGCGCTTGCTGCTGAATGAGTTGGTACCTGCATTCCGTGGTATCGCGATGCGACTGGTGCCAGACGCAAAACCCGCACTCGACTGCCCAGTGATGTTCCCTTATGCCCCTAATGCGGTGATCGTCGGCTTCCTGGCCACGACGCTGGGTTCGGTAGTCGGCATGCTGGTGTTTCCGATGTTTGGCCTGGCGATGATCCTGCCAGGACTGCTGACCAACTTCTTTGGGACAGCAGGTGTGTTTGGTAATGCGCTGGGCGGACGCCGCGGTGCGATGATCGGGGGCTTTGTCCATGGCCTGTTCATCACCTTCTTGCCTGCCATTCTGGTGCCGATGCTCGAAAGCTACGGATTTACCGGCGTGACCTTCAGTGATTCCGACGTCATCAGTACTGGCTTGGTCTTGGGCCACGCGTTCCAGGGCAATTGGATATTCGTCGCCCTGTTTATTCTCTTTATTACGCTTATCGCCTGGTTTGTTAACGGAAAATCCACTAAATCCCATGAGGAAAAACTCCATGAAACTTTATAACTTTACCGATCTGTTACAGGTGGCTAAACAACGTGAATTTAAAGCGCTCGGCTCCTTTAATTTACACTGTCTGGAAATGTTACCGGCTTTCTTTACTGCGGCAGAAAAAACCAATAGTCCATTGATGATTCAGATTTCCACCGGTACGGCGAAATATTTAGGACATAAATTAATTGTCGATGCGATTCGATCATTATCAGAAAGTCGTAATGTACCGGCCTGTTTGCATCTTGATCACTGTTCAGATTTAAATGCGATCCAAACGGCGATTGATGCCGGTTTCAGCTCAGTTATGTATGACGGCTCGCATTTACCGATTGAAGAAAATATTGCCAACACACGTCGCGTTATTGATATGGCGCGCCCCGTTCATGTCTCGGTTGAAGCGGAACTGGGGGCGATTGGCGGATCTGAAGACGGAAAAGAAGTGGAGATGAATGCGGCGTCATTTACCACCGTGGATGATGCCAAACGCTTTGTTGATGAAACCGGCGTGGATATGCTGGCCATCTCAATCGGGACCGTACACGGTTTGTATACCGGCAAAGCGCACATCCAGCATCAACGTCTGGCTGACATTACCGATGCCACCAAAACCCCTCTGGTGCTGCATGGCGGTACCGGTGTCAGTGATGAAGACATGCGTCTGGCCGTACGCAGTGGGATCGAGAAAGTGAACGTGGGCACAGAAATGAATGTGCAATGGGTGGCAAACTGCAAGCAGACGTTTGAAAAAGGCAAAGTGAATGACAGCGTGCGTAATTTCCTTGTGCCCGCTAACGATGCCGTCACCAATGTGCTGGTAGAGAAAATTTCACTGTTCCGCTAATCACGACTCTCTCATGACGTAATAACCTGAGGTGCCCTGGCGCCATTCGGGGCAGGAGACGCTATGTTTGGATTCTTGAAAAAAGGTTCTGATAATAAGAACCAGGATTCACAAGAAATAGATCTTCAGGCAGAAACAATTAGCGGTAAAATAAGCGAGCTGGAACAACAGCTCGCTATTAATCCGCAGGCGGTCGACACGCAAAAACAATTAATGCTGGAATACAATCGCGCATTAAGCATTTTTGCCAAAAGTCGCCGCTTTCGTCAGGAAATTGATCCGCTGTTCATCAAAATTGATGAGCTGCGCAATACCATCCGCAAATCGATTTAAGGAGGCAGTATGAGTATTAAGCGACTGCTGCAAGAAGCGAATGCGATTCAGGTAGGGATCACCGCCACGGACTGGCGCGAGGTTATCGCCCTGGCGGCACAACCGCTGGTCAACGGTGGTTACGTGAAGGATTCTTACCCAGAGGCGGTGATCGCCAATACCTTGACTCACGGGGCGTATTACGTGTTTGAGGAGGGGATTGCCATTCCGCATGCGCGCCCGGAAACCGGGGTGCTGAAAGATTGTTTCAGCATGATCGTGCTGGATGAACCGATTTCCTTTGAGGGCAGTGACAAAGCCGACATCGTGATCATGTTTGGTGCGCGCGACAGCAACGCTCACATTGAAGAGGGTATTCGCGCCATTGTGTCACTGTTAGAGGATGAAGAAACGCTGGTGCGTCTGCGCAAGGCCAGCAGCGTCGCGGAGGTGATAGAAATCCTATGACTTCCCCCACTGAAGAGAAATGCGTGGTGCTGGTCAACGGTATTCCGGCATCGGGCAAAAGCACCCTGACACGTGCGCTGGCAGAGCAGTTTGGCTTCCCGGTGCTGACGCTGGATAGCCTGAAAGAACCGTTTATGGCCAGTTTTGCGCCGGTTGATCGTTTGCGTAATCGCCAGTTGGGCTGTGCGGCCTATCAGGCGATATGGAAAGTGGTTGGGCAGGCACCGACGCGTTGTGTCTACCTGATCGATGCCTGGTTTGGCTTCCAGCCGAAAGAGGTGTTGCAGCAGGGATTGCAGCAGGCCGGCGTCACGCGCGTGCTGGAAATGTGGCTGGCCATCACGCCGGATGAAGCGGTGGCGCGCTACCAGTCAAGACTGGCGCAGCGCATGCTGGGCCATCCGGGTGCGGAATACCTTCCCGAATTGCGGAAGCTGGCGGAAACCGCACAGCCGATGGCGCTCGGGCCAGTACTGCAGCTTGATGCCAGCGATCCGGATATCGCTGCCGCGTGTGCCTGGCTGCAACGACAGTTGCGTTTACCGGTCAGTGCTCAGCCCGCGCTGTCGGCGTCAGGGTGAAAGAACGCCGCCAGCAGCGCGCTGAACTGTTGATCGTGCTGACGATCTTCAGCCAGCTGGCGGCAAATGTCCCCAAGAGCCTGATACAAGCGATCGGTGGCGAGTTCGCCCTGATTGAGCGTCGCAATCTCATCCATCTCCGCCGCCCAACGCCAGGCTTTTGGCAACATATCTGGGGTAGCTTTGGCCATCCTCTGCAACAACGCCTGTTGGCTATCCTGCATCTCTTCGCGCAGCGCATCGGCAGCGCCCACTCTGCTGGCATTAATCAGCATCGCCGAGGTAAGTAACGTGATGCCTTTATTGATCCCGGCGTAGGCCATTTTTAGCGCTGATGCCGCGCCGTTTTCGGCACTCATCACCCGAACACGCAATCCGACTTCGCTTAAAAGCGCCAGTTTTGCCGCATGGGGGCCAGCAAACCAGAAACGCGGTCCCTGTGGATTTTGTGCGCCCGGCGGTAAACCTATGATGGCGGCATCGGCAAAGGGGGTGCCGGTGCTCTCGATGATGTGCGCAACCTGCTTAAGCGTTTCCGGGCTGATGGCGTTGCAATCCACATACAGCGGTTTGCGCACGGCGGATTGCAGTAACGGCGCCATCTGCTGCGCCCAACTCAGCGCGGATTCAGGGGGCAGAATCGACAGGATGATATCGGCTTCACATAATGTTTCGATACTGGCGTCAACGATGTGCGCATCATGCGCGCGCTGCTGTGAAATGGCAGAGCGTTGGCTCAGTGGGGTAATCACGCGCGCACCGTGCTGCGCCAACACGCCGCCCACGGCGGCTCCCATGGCACCCGGTGCGGCAATCGCGATGGTTATCATAACGGCATCTCCTCAAGCGGTAAGATGTCAGTATGGAACGTCCGGCAGAGAGTGCGTTGAGGAAAGTGCAAGCAAATACAACCGTTTTACGCCTGCGAGAACACGCGCGTGCTGAGGAAATCAATCAACGCGCGCACTTTGGGGGAAGGGTGTTTACTGGCGGGCCACAACAAATGGAACACATTACGGTGGCAGGCGTAGTCACTGAGCACTTCACAGAGTGTGCCTTGCGCCAGAGCATCACGCACCGAGAAATCGGGGAGCATGGCAATGCCTAATCCGCGCATCGCAAAGCAGACGCGCGTCTCAATGTTGTTACACACCATGGTGGTGGGCAATACCAATTCATGTTCGTCTTCGTAACCGCGCAGCACCCAGCGTTCAAGTTTGCCTGTGGTGTTAAAACGGTAATGCAGACAGGCATGCTGTTGGAGCGCTTCTGGCGTCTGAGGTGTACCGTGGCGCGCCAGATAGTCGGGAGAGGCAACGGCAATCGAGTAGGCGTATCCGAGTTTACGTGCGGTAAGGCGAGAATCACTCGGTGGCCCGCCGCGCATCACGGCGTCATAGCCTTCAGCAATCACATCGACCACGCGGTCGCTAAAATCGAGATCAAGCTGGATATCAGGATAGGCTGCCATAAAGTCACCCAGTGCGGGCAGAATCAGCGAGCTGACAATCGGCAGGCTCAGTTTCAACCGCCCGGTAGGACGCTGTGCCGCCTGCGACAGTTCGCTTTCGGCAGCTTCAATCTCTGCCAAAATGCGCCGACTGCGCTCCAGAAACAGCTCACCTTCTGCGGTCAATGTGATACTGCGCGTGCTGCGATGAAATAAGCGCACACCCAGTTTATCTTCCATTCGTGCAATGCTTTTGCCCACCGCTGATGCGGAGATGCCGAGTTGACGCCCAGCGGCAACAAAACTCCGGGTTTCGGCGACCTGCACAAACACCATAAAGCCATTAAGACTGTCCATAACGCCTCATTATTGCGGACATAAATGTCCTGTTAGTCCTGAAATGTACCCTGGTTTTTCCGCAATCGTGAAATGACTAATTTAGGAGGTCATTATTCAGGAGCGATAAAAATGCAGAAATTGATTGAGCAGGTGATGAAACAGGCGCTGAGTGTGGTGGCGTTTACCAACACGCTCTACGAAGGGATGTCTGGACAGTTTGTCAGTGACCTGCGTGATGCGGTTTATCAGGGTTTACGGGGGGCACGATGAGCGCGCGTTTACCCTTCATCCCTTTATTTACGCTGAGCCTGGCGGCATTCGTGACTATCGTCACCGAAGCGATGCCTGCTGGTCTGCTCGCGCCGATGGCACAGGGTTTACAGGTTTCGGTGGCGGCGGCCGGGCAAAGCGTATCGGTGTATGCGGTGGGCTCTTTCGTGGCGGCTATTCCGCTTATGTCCCTGTTACAGGGTATGCCGCGACGGCGCTTGCTGCTGTGTGCGCTGGCAGGATTTACCCTGGCGAACGGGGCCACTGCGCTGATCGGCAGTTATCCGCTGATGCTGGTGGCACGTGCCATCGCCGGTATCGCTGCGGGCTTGCTGTGGGCGCTACTGGCAGGTTATGCCGCTGCCATGGCACCCGTGCAGCACAAGGGCAAAGCGATCGCTATCGCTATGGCGGGTACGCCATTGGCACTGGCGATCGGCGTACCTTTGGGAACGTTCATTGGCAACCTGATCGGCTGGCGTTTGTGCTTTGCCGCACTGAGTGGCTTATCGCTGTTATTGATGCTGATATTGCGACTGACGGCCCCCGAGCTGCCGGGACAATCAGCCCGGCAGCGGTTGCCATTGCGTGATGTACTGAAATTGCCTGGCGTAGGCAGCGTCTTAGTCTTGGTGCTCTGCTTCGTGCTGGCGCACAACGTCCTCTACACCTATATCGTGCCACTGTTACAGCCTGCCGGGCTGGCTGAGCGAGCCGATGCGGTACTGCTGCTGTTTGGCATCAGCGCTTTGGTCAGCATTTTCATCACCGGATTGTGGGTGGACCGCTATTTACAGCAAATGCTGTGCATCTGCGTTGCCATGTTTATCGCCGCCGCGACGCTGCTACAGCTTTTACCCACCTATGGATGGGCAGTCTGGCTGGCGGTGATTATCTGGGGGCTGGCGTTTGGTGGGGCTGCCACTCTGTTTCAAACGGCGATGGTGGTGCGCGCCGGGCAGGCCGTCGATGTCGCGCAATCAATGCTGGTCACCGTTTGGAATCTGGCGATTGCCGCAGGTGGCATGCTGGGCGGCGTATTGTTGAATGGGCCAGGGGTGCCAAGCTTTGCCCCGGTCTGTTTAGGGCTGTTAGCGGTGGCGCTGTGGATTGTCTGGCGTGCGAGACAGCACCCTGTAAGGAAGGGTCTTACTTCCCAGCCGTGATAATAACCGCATGATTCGACAAGGCATCTTGCGCAGCGTAAGCCAGGCTTGAGCCTGTTCAACAGGTTAATCGGCACCCATCCAGGAGAGCATTATGAAAATCGATTTGCACGGTAAAACGGCCTTGGTTACCGCATCCACCGGCGGCATTGGTTTTGCGATTGCGCAAGGGCTGGCAGAGAGTGGCGCAGAGGTGGTGCTAAATGGTCGCAGCGAAGCGTCGGTGAGTCGCGCGCGTGAGAAGCTAAATGGATCAGTGGTGGGCGCCAAAATCCATACGTTTATTGCCGATCTCGGCAGTGCGCAGGGTGTGAAACAGTTACTTCATGGCTTGCCGCCGATCGATATTCTGGTCAATAACGCGGGCATCTACGGTCCGCAAGATTTCTACGCCACTGATGATGAAACCTGGGAAGCCTACTGGCAAACCAACGTGATGTCGGGTGTGCGTTTGTCACGTGCACTGTTGCCCGACATGGTGAAGCGCGGCTGGGGTCGCGTGGTGTTTATCTCTTCGGAATCGGCGCGCAACATTCCTGCCGATATGGTGCACTACGGTGTGACTAAAACGGCGCAGTTATCGCTGGCACGTGGCTTAGCGAAAGTTGCGGCGGGTAGCGGTGTGACGGTGAACAGTGTGTTGCCGGGACCGACCCTTTCCGATGGCTTTGCCGCGATGATGGAAGAGGAGGTTAAGCGCACCGGTAAGTCCTTAGAGGTGCTGGCAAAAGAGTTTGTGATGGCGCAGAGACCGAGTTCGGTGATCCAACGTGCCGCCACGGTGGAGGAGGTGGCGAATATGGTGGTTTATATCTGTTCTAATCAAGCCTCTGCCACCTCTGGCGCCGCACTGCGCGTCGATGGCGGTGTTGTAGATGACATTGTTTAAACACCAATAAGGTGGAGATTATCGTCGCGGCGCGATTTATCGCAAATCCTGGAAGCATGACTTTTGCTAACAGATGCGCATTCAATTGTGCCGCGACAACCAGCACCCGCATGGAAATTAAGACAAAAGTTTACACAGCAACGCTTGGTGTTTCTGCTCCCTATGCATAAAATGCCCGCACTTTTCTCTGGGGCGATGGCATGACCAAATCGGTACAACGCGCAAAATGGATTCTGGCACTGCTTTGTCTGGTGCTGGCGTTTTGTCTCGCCCAGCGAAGCTTCAATTTGCCCTCCGCCCCTCAGACCGCGATCAGTGCCTCATCCATCAATCATGTTGAGGATGTGGGTGGCGACAAACTCTGTTCGATCAGTGCTAAATCACTCCACGCCGCGGCACCCATGCTGGACAGCACCATGCCGTTCCTGCTGATGGTGATGGCCTTACTCGTCACGCTGTTCCCGTCCCAAACGGCGACAGGCTATCAGCGTGAAACCCACTTCCCCCCCATTCAACGACGGCATCTCACCTTCTGCGTCTTCCGGGAATAACGCTACGCGTTCGATCGCGTAACCCTGTTATTGACTGGAGAAACATTGATGAAGATTTTTATCAGGAGTTTGATACTCCTGCTGATGTGCTGCGCAAGCCTGGTGCAAGCCGCCGATACGGGTTGGCTGCGTAATGCGCAAAATAGCCACGCTGAAGTGCGACTGCGCAGCGCCGATTTGGGCGACAAACAACAAATATTACTGGATATTCGCCTGCAACCGGGTTGGAAAACCTATTGGCGCACGCCTGGCGAAGGCGGCGTAGCCCCGGAGATTCGCTGGCAAATGCCCGACGTTAACGCGCAGTGGCACTGGCCAACGCCGTCACGTTTTGACGTCAGCGGTCTCACCACGCAAGGCTACAAGGGCGATATTACGCTCCCCATTGAGGTGAGCAATGTGTCAGGTGAGCAACTGGCAGGCACGCTCACGCTCTCCACCTGTAGCGATGTCTGTATTCTGACCGATTTCCCGTTCAGCCTTGATCTCACGCAACTGGCTGATGGCGATTTTGCGCGTGACTACGCCCAAGCGATGGGGCAGATCCCCGCGGAAAGCGGCCTGACCGATCAACTGGATGCCAGCTATATGAATGGCGAGTTGCAGATCCGTGCACAGCGTCACGAGGGCTGGACGCAACCGGCGCTGTTCTTCGACTACCCGCAAGGCAGCATGTTGGCTGCACCGAAAATCAGTGTTCAGGGCGACACGCTGATTGCACGTGTTGCGGTCACGGATGAGTGGGGTGAAACGGCCCCCGATCTGCGGGGTAAAACCCTTTCATTAGTGCTGGCGGATGGCGGGATTGCCCAGCAGAGTGCATTAACCATTGGATCACAACCGCTGGCGACGGAGACCGGATTGCAAACGCTGTTGTCAGTGCTGTTACTGGCGTTGCTAGGTGGTTTGATCCTCAATCTGATGCCCTGTGTACTGCCGGTACTGTCGATAAAACTCAGTAGCCTGGTCCAGCAGCAGGGGCAAACACGCCGTCAGACGCGACAGCAGTTTCTCGCCTCAAGCGCTGGCATCCTGTTTTCATTCCTGCTGTTAGCCGCATTAATGACCGGCTTGCGGTTGAGCGGCCAGGCGCTGGGTTGGGGCATCCAGTTCCAGAGCAGCGGTTTCCTGCTGGCGATGGTTTTGGTGATGTTCCTGTTCACTGCCAGCCTGTTTGATCTGCTGCATTTTCGCTTACCGTCAAACCTCAACACCCGGCTGGCCACGCAGGGCGGTGAGGGGCTGCTTGGACACTTTGGACAGGGTGCATTTGCCACTTTGCTGGCAACGCCTTGCAGTGCGCCTTTCCTCGGCACCGCCGTAGCCTATGCCTTGACCGCACCGCTGCCTCAACTGTGGCTGTTATTTGCCGCATTGGGTGTGGGTATGAGCCTGCCTTGGCTGCTGGTGGCGGCATTGCCGGGACTGGCGCGATGCCTGCCTCGCCCTGGGCGCTGGATGGTGCACCTGCGTACTCTTCTCGGTCTGTTTATGCTGCTCGCAACGTTCTGGCTGGTCACCCTATTGATCCCTCACTGGGGAGAGACGTTCGCGCTGGTGCTGGGCGGAGTGCTGCTGTTCGCACTTTGCGCTTGGTTGGTTCGGCGTCGCGCGCTGCAACAAGCGGGAGTGGTGTTTATCACACTGACGCTGGCAGGCGCGATCTTTCTGATGACGCGCATCGCACCTGAAGAGGAAACGCTCTACTGGCAGCCGCTCACCGAAGCCGCGATCAATCAGGCGCTGGAGCAGGATAAGCGGGTATTTGTGGATGTGACCGCCGACTGGTGTATCACCTGCAAAGTGAATAAATCCCGCGTCTTAAATCAACCTGACGTGCGCGCCGCGCTGAAGGCCGATGATGTGGTGCTGCTACGTGGAGACTGGACGCAGCCCGATCCGGCCATCGGCGAGTTCCTGCGCCGCCGCGATCGTGTCGCTATTCCCTTTAACCAAATTTATGGCCCGGCACTGCCGAATGGCCAAATTTTGTCACCGTTGCTGAGTCGTGAAGCGGTGATCTCAACACTCTCTGAGGCAAAAAAATGATCAACAAATCCCTGTTACTGTCACTGATGTTCCTTTCTCTTCCCGCGCTGGCGGCGGCTCCTTTTACCCCTGAGCAGGAGGCGCGCATCAAAGAACTGATCCGTGAAACCCTGGTGCAGAACCCGGCGATTCTGGCAGAGGCGGCCGATGCGTTCGATAAAGAGGCCTCACGCCAGCAGCAGAACGTTGTCGCGCAGATGGTGGTGAAGAACCACGATGCCTTATTTAATGATGCCGGTTCACCGCGTATTGGGGCGGAAAAACCGGCGCTGACGCTGGTGTATTTCACCGACTACAACTGTGTGTTCTGCAAAAAGTTCGATGCGGATATCGAGAAGCTGCTGAAAAGCTATCCACAAGTGGCGGTAGTATTGAAACCGCTCCCTTATCGCGCTGAGACATCATTGACCTCGGCCCGTCTGGCCCTGACCGTGTGGGAGCAGCAGCCGAAAAACTTTCTCAAACTGCACGAACGTTTGATGGCGAAAAAAGGCAACCATGACGAAGCGAGCATCGCAGCGGCGCTGGATAAAACCGGCATTAGGCTTAAGGAACCCAGCAAAGCCAGCCTGGACACCATCAACCGGAACCTGACATTGGCCCAGCAACTGGGTGTACAGGGCACGCCTGCCACGCTGGTGGGTAATGAGCTAATCAGCGGTGCGGTGCCTTACGCGCAGCTGGAAGCGGCAGTGAAGGGCGCATTGCAGGCGAAACCATGAAGCGACTCAAACGTTGGCTGAGGGAAGCGCTCTGGCTGATGTTGATTGCCGGTGCAGTGATTTGGGGCATGGATTGGTTGCGCGCTCCTCAACTGCCCGCCGATTTGGCCCACCAGCCACTGACTGCACTACAGGGTGAGGTCGATTTGGCCGCACTTAGTCAGGAGCGCCCGGTGCTGGTGTATGTCTGGGCGACCTGGTGTGGCGTGTGCAAACTCACTACGCCAACGGTGGCCGCGATGAGCCAGCAGGGCACGCAGGTCGTGAGTGTGGCGTTGCGTTCCGGGGATGACCAGCGCGTCGCCACCTGGCTGAATAAGAAGGGGGTTCAAGGCATTGCGGTAAACGATGAAAATGGCGCGATCAGCCAACGCTGGGATATCAATGTCACGCCAACCTTCATTGTGCTCCAGCAGGGGAAAGTGGTGAGTACCACCACCGGCTGGAGCAGCGGCTGGGGGCTGAAACTCCGTCTGTGGTGGGCGGGACAACTTAGCTAACTCTCTGATTTAAAAACCGGTCGCTATGAATGGCGACCCTACAAAATTTTTGGGTTCTGTAGGGTGCGCATGAATGCGCTCCGGGTTCCCTTACGCTTAGATAACATCATTAAAATGTGATACCTCTCACACCACAAACGGCATTTCAGGGCTGCATTTCTGCGCGCTTTAATTAAAATAAAACAGTGTTTCAATTTAATTTGAGGATGGATCATGAAAATCGCTTTGATGATGGAAAATAGCCAGGCCGCCAAGAACGCAACCGTATGGAATGAACTGCAAACTGTCGCGCAACCGCTCGGCCATCAGGTGTTTAACGTCGGCATGAGCGACGAGCAAGATCATCATCTGACATACATTCACCTCGGTATCATGGCTGGACTGTTGCTGAACAGCAAAGCCGTGGACTTTGTGGTGGCCGGTTGCGGCACGGGTCAGGGGGCTCTGGTGTCGCTCAACCTGCACCCTGGTGTGGTCTGTGGCTACTGTATCGATCCTGCTGATGCCTATTTGTTTGCCCAGATAAATAACGGCAATGCGCTTTCTCTGCCGTTCGCCAAAGGCTTTGGCTGGGGGGCGGAGTTGAATCTGCGCTTTATCTTTGAGAAAGCCTTCACCGGTGAAAAAGGTCTGGGTTATCCGCCGGAGCGCAAAGAGCCGCAGGTGCGCAATGCGGGTATCCTTAATCAAGTTAAAGCCACGCTGTTGAAAGAGGACTACCTGGATTCCCTGCGCGCGCTGGACCCTGAACTGGTGAAAGTGGCTGTAACCGGGTCACGTTTCCAGCAGTGCCTGTTCGAACACGGCCAGAATCAAGACATCGTGCGCTTCGTGCGGGAACTGTTGTAACCACATCATGTTAATCGCTGTCGCGGCGCGAATAATGGCACCGCGACAGCATTTCACTTCTATGCGCGACTGGATTCCACCAGCATCTGGGTGTATCCGACCTGAGCGCGATTTCCCACCAGCGCATCGACATCCAACGTTTCCAGTACCTTGCCATGCTGCATGACGGCAACGCGATGGCACAGATGTGCCACAACACCGAGATCGTGCGTGACCATCAAATAGGTGAGATTCTCCTCTTGTTGCAGATCACTCAACAAATTAAGAATTTCAGCCTGTACAGAGACGTCAAGTGCAGAGGTGGGTTCATCCAGCAACAGTACGCGCGGTTCGAGGATCAGTGCTCGGGCAATCGCCACACGTTGACGCTGCCCGCCAGAGAGTTGATGCGGGTAGCGGGTTTGCCACGCACGGTTGAGTCCCACCTTTTCCAGCATGGCAATTACTCGCTGTGAGCGTTGGCCGAGACCATGAATATGTAGCGGTTCTTCAAGAATATCGCCGATAGAGTGGCGTGGATGCAGTGATCCATAAGGGTCCTGAAACACCATCTGCACCTGGCGGCAGCGATCGCGTGCTATGCGATGCGCCAGAGGGTGTCCAGCAATAGCCAATTCGCCGTCCCAGTGAGTGAACAGCCCGGAGAGGCACTTTAATACGGTGGTTTTACCCGATCCCGATTCACCAACCAGACCAAAAACCTCCCCCTCGCGCACTGACAAGTTCACATCGAACAGCACTTGATTACGCTGCTCATCTTCGCCAAAGCTGAGGTTGAGTTGACGCACGCTAATCATCTCGTTCATGTACGCTCCTTAGGGTTGTAGCCAGCTGGTCTGACGTTGCAGCACCGGTAAACGCGAGCGGCGTGCATCCATATCTGGCAACGCTGCCAGCAATCCTTGGGTATAAGGATGTTGGGCGTGATCGAGTTGGTTGGCCGGCAAAGATTCAACGACGCGACCTGCATACATGACCAATACCCGATCGCAAAATCGCCTGACCAGATTCAGATCGTGGCTAATAAAAATCAGACCCAGCCCACGTTGTTGCACCAGCTCATCCAGCAGCGTTAACACCTGAAGGCGGACCGACACATCCAGGGCGGAGGTGGGTTCATCGGCGATCAATAGTTCAGGATCGGTAATTAACATCATGGCGATCATTACGCGCTGACCTTGCCCGCCTGAAATCTCGTGCGGGTAACATTGATAAACCCTTTCCGGTTCACGGATGCGCACCACTTCCAGCATCTCCATAGCTCGCTGACGTGCAATGTCGCGCTGGCCGGGATGATGGCTCCGCCAGGCTTCAGCGATTTGTTCTCCTACTCGCACTACCGGATTCAACGAATATTTCGGGTCCTGCATGATCATTGAAATACGCTTGCCGCGCACGGCACGCATCTGCGCAGGCGAAGCACGCAACAGATCAACATCGGCAAACTGCATGCGTTGTGCGGTAATGCGCGCACTCCGCGGATGCAGTTGCAGCAGTGCACGGCCCACCGTGGATTTCCCTGAGCCTGATTCACCAACAATCGCCAACTTCTCTTTGCCTAACTGAAAGGAGATACCGCGAACAGCCGGGGTAATTTGCCGCCCGTTGACGAAGCTCACCTGCAAGTCCTCTACATCAAGTAAAGGTGCAGCGTTATTCGCTGCGAGGATCGAGGATGTCACGTAAGCCATCTCCTAAAAAGTTGAACGCCAGACTGTTCACCAAAATTGCCAAACCGGGTACCGTGACGACCCACCAGCACTCCAGCATGTAAGTGCGACCGCTGGCGATCATCGCTCCCCATTCCGGATCGGGCGGTTGTGCCCCCAAACCCAGGAAACCCAATCCCGCTGCGGTCAGAATGATGCCCGCCATATTCATGGTGATACGGATAATCACTGAGGGCAGACATAGCGGTACAATGTGTTTCCATAAAATACGCAGTGAGGACGCGCCCTGTAGCCGCACGGCAGAAACAAAGTCGGCCTGGCGCAGTGATAGCGCTTCCGCGCGCGCAAGCCGTGCTATCGGCGGCCAGGCAGTGAGCGTAATGGCAATGACCACATGCTCAAGGCCAGGACCGAGTGCTGCAACAAACGCCAGCGCCAGCACCAGGCTCGGGAATGAGATAAAGATATCGGTGACGCGCATCAATACGCTGTCTACTTTGCCGCCGAAATACCCTGCGGTTACCCCCAGCAGCAGCCCCAGTGGACCTACGGTGATCGACACCAGTAGCACGATGTATAAGGTGATGCGTGCCCCCCACACCAGGCGGCTTAAGATATCGCGCCCGAATTCATCGGTGCCAAACCAGTGCTGCGCATTGGGCGGAGTGAGCGCATTATTCAGATCCTGGATCAGTGGATGATAAGGGGCTATCCAGGGGGCAAGTATGGCCACAATCAGCAGTAGTAAGATAATGCCGCCACCGATGGCAGTCAGCGGATTACAGGCCATTTGCCAGAGGAAATGGCCCATGCGCGAAAGGGTACGGCGACAACGTGCCAACTGTTCACGTGTCGCAGGGGTATGAAACAGATCGAGAGAGACGGTCATACTTTGGTCCTCGGATCGAATACCTGATAGAGCAGGTCAGAAAGAAGATTCAGCAACACGAAGATCAAGCCGACCACCAACACGCATCCCATTACGGCATTCATATCGCCCAGCATCAGACTGCCGGTGAGGTAAGAGCCAAAACCGGGCCACGAGAAAACGGTTTCAATCAGCACTGCGCCCTCCAGCAAAGCGCCATAAGCCAGCGCGACCACGGTGAGAAGCTGTACCAGAATATTGCGGAAGGCGTGTTGCCAGATCACTTGCCACTCGGTGAGTCCTTTCACTCGCGCGGTTAAAATGAACTCTTGTGACAGTTGCGCCAGCATAAAGCTGCGCGTCATACGGCTGATGTAGGCCAGCGAATGGAAGCCCAGTAACGAAGCGGGCAGAATCAGGTGATTCAGTGCACTCTTGAACACCGCGATATTGCCGGCCAGCAGTGCATCCACCAGCAGTAAGCCCGTGCGTCGTGGCACAATACCATCAAGGCTGAAATCGACCCGACCCGCACCGCCTACCCAACCGAGATGTGCATAGAACAGCAGCAAACCGATCATCCCCACCCAAAAAATAGGCGTTGAGTAACCTGCCAGGCTGATGATACGCACCAGATAATCCACCAGGCTGTTTCGACGTGCAGCGGCCCACACGCCCAGCGGTACGCCGAGTCCGGTGCCGAGCACTATCGCCAGCGTGGCGAGTTCGACGGTAGCCGGAAAGACACGCAGGATATCGTTCACCACCGGCTGGCCTGTTAACAGTGCCATACCAAGATTGCCGTGTAGCAGGCCTTGTAGATAGATCCAAAACTGCACCCAAAGTGGCTTATCGAAGCCCAGTTGATGATAAACCTGCTGATAAGTGGCGTGATCGGCATCCGGCCCGACAATTGCCAGTACGGGGTCGAGCGGCATGACGCGGCCAATAAAGAAAGTCAGCAGCAGTAAACCGAACAGGGTAACGGCCACTTGCAATACGCGGCTACGCAAGCGCCGCCAGTGGCGTGGAGTTAAGGTCATTGATCACCTCCTGCCAGGTTCGCTGGCGTTTTCCACACATCGCGCAGGAAGGTGGTGGCAGAAGGGTGCGGCACATAATTTTGCACCCGATGATTCACCACCACCGAATCGGTCATTTGTGAAATCGGCATAAGCGCTGGAATTAACTGGTCATAGCGGCGCTGAATGGCGAAGTAATCCTGCTGCTGTTTATTCGTGTCTCTTTCCAGTAGTGCCTGGTCGATCATCTGATTGAGCTGCGCATCGTAAAAGCCGGTACGCCAGCCCTGGAAATTTGTGAGGCGCGCACTGTCAGCGTTATTGGGGTTGTACACCAGTGCGCGCAGGCTGGAGTGGGGATGCGGCTCAACACCACTTCCGCCGCGTCCCACCAGCAAATTGAACTGGCGTTCTCGCATGGCACCGTAAATCTGATTGCCGGTTCCGGTGATGATTTTGGCGCGAATGCCTGCCTGCATCAGCGTGGATTGAATGGCGATAGCGATATTCAGAAAGGGCTGATCCGCCAGTACACGCAGCGTCGTGTCAAAGCCGTTGGGATAGCCGGCCGCTACGAGCAATGCTTTGGCGCGCGGTACATCGAGGTGATAACCAGGATCGGGCAGCGTTTCTGGCATTCCAGACTGGATTGGACGCTGATGCAGGGTGCCATAACCAGCCATCAGGGATGCGTTAATGCCTTGATAATCCACCAGATAGCGCACCGCTTCCCGCACTTGCGGATTGGCGAAGTGGCTATCCTTCATGCTCATCGCCAGATAATAGATTGTGCCTTTTTGCACTGCATCTATGGTGAGGTCCGGGTCATGGCGTAGCGCTTGTACATCGGGTATCGCCATATTACTGGCGATATCAATATCCCCTTTCTGCATCATCAAACGCAGGGTTTGTGATTCCTGCAAATGGCGGAATACCACGCGCGTGAGCCTGGGCGTTCCGCGCCAGTAGTCCTCTTCCCGGCTTATGCGCAGCACATCTTTAGCCTGCCACACATCCAGGCGGAACGGACCCGAGCCGGCTTCATGCGTGGTCAGCCAGCGGTTTCCCCAGTCATTATTTTGCGCATGAGCCTGCACGGTTTTGCTGTCCAGCACCACCATGCTACCAAGAGCAGCAAGGGAGTAGAGCACCAGTTGCGGATCGTTAGGCTTAGGCAGTTGGATCACTACAGTGTGCGCATCAGGTGCACTGATCATCTGATCCACATTGTCTTTGCTGAAGCCGTAAGATTTCCACACCGAAGCCTGTGCCAGATTGAGATGCAGCACGCGGCGCATTGACCAAACGGCATCTTTGCTGGTGAGCGCATTGCCAGAGTGGAAACGCACACCGTCACGCAGATGAAAAGTGAGCTGACGATTATCGGCACTGATCTCCCAGCGCTCTGCCAGCGCGGGGCGCACCTGAGTGAGTTGTCGAGGATCTAACTCCACCAATCCATCATAGAGATTGACCACAATGCCCACGACTTCATTACCCGTCATGGCGGCCGGA
The DNA here is from genome assembly GCF_059412425.1 of Pantoea sp. CFCC18177. Classification (NCBI taxonomy): domain Bacteria; kingdom Pseudomonadati; phylum Pseudomonadota; class Gammaproteobacteria; order Enterobacterales; family Erwiniaceae; genus Pantoea; species Pantoea sp. CFCC18177. The sequence goes on along the minus strand of NZ_JBNBPL010000022.1, from coordinate 15,926 downwards.
TCGAGGGTAAGTAGATTGTTCATGTTCATGCCCACAATCAGCTGGTCGTCTGGCGTGGCGGCCATCAGCGACGGGCTACAGGTGAGCAACAGCAGCGTGGCGCACCACGCTCTGCAACAGCGAGAAATGTTCATAAGCAAAGTCCAGCAGGTCAGAGGTTTATTGTTTTTTGCCGTACTGCTTGTGTTCGACGCTTACCAACGGTTGAGCGTATGCGTTTCAATCCAGCTGAAATTGATGTCCTCGCCTAAGCCGGGGCGTGTTGGCAGATGAACAAAGCCGTTATCATCCATCGGGTCGATAAGGCTGTTGAGATAGGCTGGAGGTTGTTCATAATCGAGGAAGGGATGCAGCAGACCGCGCTCATACCAGCGGCAATTTCGAATCGCTCCGACCACCGCGAGACTGGCTGCGCCATTGCCATGCACTTCACAATCCATGCCGAACGCCTCTGCAAGATTGGCTACTTTCAGGGTCGCAGAGATGCCACCGACGCCGTTAGCACCTGCGCGCAGGATGTCACAGGCACCGGCCCGTACCCAGTCAGCACGACTGTGGTGTTTGCCCCCCAAGCTCTCTGGACCTAAAACGTCAATGCTGAGGTTTTCTGCCAGCCAGGCGTAGGAGGCCATACTCTCTTCTTCCATGGGTTCTTCAAACCAGGAGAAGTTGAGTTTTTCTAGTGCTTTACCGATGGTCAGCGCCTCGCTGCGGCTGTACCAGTGATAGCCGTCCAGCATCAGGGCGACATTGGGCCCCACGGCTTCACGCACTGCGGCACAGGCTTTAATGTCCATCATCGGGCTGGGGGCAAACGAGACGGGGGGCATCCAGGTGTGCAACTTGATGGCCTGATAGCCACGCGCCACCAGCTTTTCCGCAAACTGCGCGTATTCATCGGGCGTGGACAAACCGCCAGCGAGTTCATCACCGCACATCGTGCTGCCATAAGCCGCTATTTTCTCGCGATAGCCACCCAGTAGTTTGTGCACCGGTTGTTTAAGCTTGCGGCCAATTAAATCCCACATCGCCTGTTCTATCGCGGAAAGCGCACGTTCCGTGAGTTGATGAGCGCTGCCACGTTGCCAATGCACTAAATCTTGCCACAGACGTTCGCGATCAAAGGCGTTTTGCCCGATCAGTACTTTGCGAAAGAATGCGTTCACCACATGCGGACGAACCACTTCAGCGGGGGCAAAAGCGTAGCCACAGTCGCCATCTTCGCTTGTCAGGGTGAGCAACGCCATTTGGGCGTTGGTTTCCGCACCCGGGTGGGAGTGTCCCGCACTGTCGGACACACGGTGTGTTGGATAGGTAAAGAGGGTGACATCAATGGCGCTGATCTTCACGGTAAGACCTCCAGAGCGATTCCATACTCAATGTGAGCGTTAACTAAAAATTAAAACAGCGTTTCAATTCGTAATTTAGCCTTCACATTTTGTTTACGCATTAGCCAAAGTGCAGGAAGCGAGGTCAATTAATTGGGCAATTGCATGGCGTGCTGTGAGCATTTTCACGAAAGGAGAGTGTTTTGTGAGCCATCCCACAGCGAAGCAAATCGTGAATGGATGTAAAAAAATGTGTCTCAGGGGCTTTTCATTTTGTGTCTGCCAGGTAATAGTGACGCCGCGAAATTTTAATAATAATCATTATCATTTGTACGGGTAGACAAAATGAAAAAATGGCTGTTAGCACTGGGGTTACTGGCGGTAACGAGTTCCGCTTCGGCAAAAGTCATCACTGACATTGCAGGCCGTCAGGTAGAAGTCAAAGAGGAGTCAAAACGCATCATTCTGGGCGAAGGGCGTGAGATGTATCTGCTGGCGGCATTCGATACCGCTGCGCCTTTCCAGCGCGTAGTAGGCTGGCGCGATGACTTCCCAAAAGCTGATTATGACGGATATATGGCGTATGAGAAAAAGTATCCTGAAATCAAAAAATTGCCGACATTTGGCGGCGCTAAAGACGGCACTTTTAACGTTGAGCAAGCGCTGACGTTGAAACCTGACTTGGTGCTGATGAATTTAGAGTCCAAAGCTGCAACCGACGAAGGCAAGCTGATTGAAAAGTTGCAAGCAGTCGGTGTGCCGGTGGTGTTTATCGACTTCCGTGAGAAGCCGATGGAGCACGCAGAGAAAAGCATCCGTATTATGGGTGAACTGGTTAACAATCCACAGCGCGCTGAAGACATTATCGCTTTCCGTCGTGCGGAGATCGCAAAAGTCACCGATCGCCTGAAAAACTTCTCGGGTACACGTCCAAAAGTGATGATTGACCGTGCTGGCGGTTACACCGACGAATGCTGTATGTCGTTTGGTAATGAAAACTTTGGGCAGATGGTCGAGATAGCCGGCGGGAGCAATATCGCGAAAGACCTGATTCCTGGCACCTTTGGCACCTTGAACCCTGAGCAAATCATTGCCAGTCGTCCTGATGTGGTGGTGGTGACCGGCGCTAACTGGAAAAATTACAACACGGTAGGCAAATGGGTAGGCGTGGGGCCAGGCGCAGACACGCAAGAGGCCACGGCACGTCTGAAATTGCTGATGATGCGTGATGCCTTCAAAACGCTGCCGGTGGCACATAACGGTCATGCGCACGCCATCTGGCACCAGTTCTATGACAGCCCATATCAGTTTGTCGCGATTCAGGCGCTAGCGAAGTGGCTGCATCCGGATCTGTTTAAAGATCTCGATCCTGATGCCACTTTCCGTGCGTTTCATGAGAAGTTTCTGCCACTGCCTTATCAGCCAGGCTACTGGGTGACGTTGCCAGCGGATAAGTCGTAACGTTTCGACTGACATCGGAAAACAAAAAAGGATTTGGCTAGATGGCCAAATCCTTTTTTTATGTTCGCTAACCGGCTGGTAACCGCGCTGCGAACGGGGTGCTCAGCACTCCTCACAAGGCAAATCATAAAATGTGCGGGGTAATATTTCAAGTTTAGCTAAAATACTGTATGGTTATACAGGTGTTGAGTGACGGGCGCAGTCTCATTGTTTTCTGATGACTCCCAGGGGCGCGGATAGTCAAATCCCGGCAGGTTTCAGGTGGTGCTGGCCTGTGGCTTCCACAATGAGTGGCGCTCAGCACTCCTCACAGCTGTGCTCAGGCCATCGGCGGGTGGAGTCAAAGCCTCGATGGCTGAAAGGCGCGCTCCTGTCAGAGGAGAAGGAAAGTGATGGAACTTGTTCGGTTGCTCCTGGATCTGGTCCGGGTCGTCCTGCAAATCATCGTTGCCCTTTTGCAACTGACCGGTCAGGTGCACTGACCGGAACTTGAAACAAGGCGGAGCTTACCCCTCCGCCTTTTTTCGTGGGCATTTAATCCCGTCTTAACGTTGTGCTGGGCTCGACCTGACTTACTGATTGACTCAATCCCCTCCATAGCACTTTGTTTTAAACGGCCATTTTTGAGTTGGTTATGATGACTATCTAAGGTCAGGGCCTGAATGTGTTTTTAATCGCAGCGTTTGCACCTCATCACTGCCCGCTGCTAAACACATAACTGACAAAAAAAATCATCGATAACCGAGTTTAAGGGATAAAAATGAGCCAACTCTTTAGCGCGACCCACATCGGCGGATTGAAACTGGAAAACCGCCTTGTTATCGCTCCGATGTGCCAATATTCTGCCGAAGCGGGGCAAGCCACTAGCTGGCACCGCATTCACTTAGGGTCGCTCGCGCTGTCGGGGGCGGGGCTGTTAATCCTGGAAGCCACCGCGGTGGAAGCGATTGGCCGTATTTCTGCCGGTGATTTGGGCCTGTGGGACGATAAGACGGAAGCGGCGTTGCAGAGCGTCCTGACTGATATTCGTGCATGGTCACCGATTCGCCTCGGCATTCAGCTGGGGCATGCAGGCCGTAAAGCCTCGTGCAACGCGCCATGGCAGGGTGGCCATCAAGTGCCGGAAAGCCAGGGCGGCTGGCAAACGGTCGCGCCTTCCGCACTGGGATTTGCAGAAAACGATGACGCGCCCGCAGCACTGGATCTGACAGGCCTGGAACGGATTAAGCAGGCGTTTGTCGACAGTGCGCAGCGTGCTGTGCGTCTGGGAATAGAGCTGATTGAACTGCATGCGGCACACGGATATTTGCTGCATCAGTTCCTGTCGCCCTTGAGTAATCAGCGTCAGGATCAGTACGGCGGTTCACTGGAAAACCGTCTGCGTTTCCCACTGGAAGTCTTTACGGCGGTACGCGCGGCGGTACCAGCCAGCATTCCGGTTGGCGTGCGTCTCTCTGCTACAGATTGGGTCGACGGCGGTTGGGATGTTGAACAGTCCATCGTGTTTAGCCAGCAGCTGGAAGCGCTTGGCTGTGATTACCTGCATGTTTCAAGTGGCGGTTTATCACCCTTGCAGGCGATCGCGGTGGGGGCGGGTTATCAGTTGCCTTTCGCACGTGCCATTCGCCAGCAGGTGAAAATCCCCGTGATGGGCGTGGGTTTGATCACCGAAGCACATCAGGCAGAAGCCGTCGTGCAAGAAGGGGATGCCGATTTGGTTGCACTGGGTCGCGCTGTGCTCTATAACCCGCACTGGCCGTGGCAAGCGGCAGCGGCACTCAATGCGCAGGTTGAATCACCGGCGCAATATTTGCGCTCAGAGCCGCATGGCGTCAAAGGAACCCTGAAACATACCTCACGGTGATAATACCTTTCGGGCAGAAACTATTTTTCTGCCCGCTGCCTGTTTTTTACCCGTTTAGGCTGAATTGTTCCCCCTCCAGGATTGCCGATTCCTTTGAATTCTCCCTTTCACGACATTCTCTTTGCCAGAGGGTGAAAATGTGATTATCAGCTTAGCTAACTTATGTTATGAATTTAGCCTTAGAAAAAAATAATCAGGTAAGGTTTTATGTCGTCGCAAAAATTATCCAATAGCGTTCAGCGCATCCAGTCATCTGCAATCCGTGATTTATTAAAACACAGCAAAATGGAAGGGGTGATTTCACTGGGTGGTGGAATCCCGAACCCCGTTCTGTTTGACACTGAAGGTCTGCGGATCGCCATGGATCGTGCATTAACGCAGGATGGGCACAACGCCTTTCAATATGGCTTGAGTGAAGGGGATCCGCTGTTACGCGAAGCCATCTGCCGCATTTCCGCTGACCGTGGCATTGATTGCACGCCGGATGACGTGGTCATCACTTCGGGTTCACAGCAGTCACTGGACATTATCGCCCGTGCATTGATCAATCCGGGTGATGTGGTGGTGGTTGAGCGTCCTACTTACCTCGCCGCCCTGCAGGTGTTCCAGTTGGCCGAAGCACAGTTCAAGTCAGTAGGAACTGATGGCGAAGGCATGATTGTGGATGAGCTGGAAGAGTTGGTAAAACAGACCGCCATCAAAGCGGTGTATATCGTACCGACCTTTGGCAATCCAAGCGGTGTGACCTTATCTGATCCACGTCGTCAGCAGCTGGTCGCGCTGGCCAAACAGTATGACTTCCTGATTTTTGAAGACGACCCTTATAGCGAAATCAATTTCACCAGCCAGACTTTCCGCCCGCTTAAATCTCATGCGCAAGCGATGGGGGCCAGCGATCAGGTGATTTATACTTCGACCTTCTCGAAAATTCTTGCGCCGGGCGCACGTGTGGGCTGGATCACCATGCCGGGTTGGTTGAAATCTTCGGTGGTGAATCTGAAGCAGGCGACGGATTTGCACACCAGCGCGTTGTCGCAATCCCTGACGCGTCACTATCTGGATACCGGTCGTCTGCCCGAGCAGATTAAATTGATCCGCGCAGCCTACAAGCAGAAATGTGATGCACTCTGTGTGGCGCTGGAAACGGAGTTAGGCGATCGCCTGCACTTCTATCGTCCGCTGGGGGGGATGTTCCTGTGGGCAACTTTCAAAGAAGCGTTCAACACCACCGAATGGCTTAAAACGACGTTAAGCAATGGCGTGGTGTACGTGCCGGGTGAGTTTTTCTATTGTGACAATCCGGACACTTCAACGCTGCGCATCTCTTATGCTTCAGTCTCAGAAACCAACCTGGCCCTGGCGGCGCAACGTCTGAAAGCATCATTACCGCAGTAATTATCTGACGCGATCCTGGCCGTTGGTGCTGTCCAGCGGCCAGGATTCAAACAGGTAGCCATCAAAATAGATGTCATCTACATCGGAAAACTCCAGCAGTCGCTGTTTCACATTCTCCAGATGCTGCCACATCGCCTGTTTGGCTGCGCGCGCGTCTTTCTTAATTAGCGTGGCGAGGATCTTTTTGTGATCATCAAGCCACTCTTTACGATAGTGGGTGTTCACCAGATGCCGATGCAGCTGGCTCCACATCACATTGTCTTCACGCCACTGCCAGGATTGTTTAAACAGCTCCACCAACATACTGTTGTGAGTCGCCTCGGCAATGGCTAAATGGAAGTTGCGGTCGCCGTTCTCGCTCTCATTCACCGCGCCCGATGCCAGCTCTTTCTCTTCCAGCTCCAGCGCCTGACGCATTTTAATAATGTCTTCACGCGTGGCCTGCAAGGCGGCGAACTCGGCAATATTACTCTCCAGCAACTGACGCGCCTGCAGCATTTCAAACGGACCTGCATCATTGCAGGTAGTTTGCACACCGGGGCGGGGTGCCGGGCTGTCGTTTACCACATAAATGCCTGCACCACGACGTACCTCAATTAAACCTTCCAGCTCCAACATGATCAGGGCTTCACGCACCAGCGTGCGAGTGACATCCAGCAGCGCAGCCAGTTCACGTTCCGGGGGCAGTCGTTCACCCACGACATACTGCTTTTGCGTAATCATGTTACGCAGCATTTCCCCGACTTCCTGATAAGGGCGCTGTGCTGAAGCTTGTGTTTTCATAGAGCTCTTTTCTGCTGATTAAGGAATTTACCACGACAGCGGCGGCCATTCTTCGCGCCCTGCACTATAGCACAGGGCGTGATTTTCACCTTGGATTGAGGGTGAAGTAGCGCTGCGCATTGTTGAAACAAATGTCCTGCAACATGCTGCCGAGCACGGTTTCATCGTGTGGCACAATGCCATCCTGCACCCACTGCCCAAGTAAATTACACAGAATGCGGCGGAAGTATTCATGGCGTGTATACGACAGGAAGCTGCGTGAATCGGTCAGCATACCGACAAACTGGCTAAGCAAACCAATCTGTGACAGCTGCTCTAACTGGCGCAACATGCCATCGCGCTGGTCGTTGAACCACCAACCGGAACCAAACTGCACTTTCCCGGCAATGCCTGTGCCCTGGAAATTACCGGCCATGGTGGCCAGCACTTCGTTATCACGTGGATTGAGGCAGTACAGAATCGTTTTAGGCAGTTGGTCGTTGAGATCCATCGCATCAAGCAGGCGTGACAGCGGCAGGGCGATATTGTTATCGCCGATGGAATCGAAACCGCTGTCAGCGCCCAGTAAGCGGAACAGACGGGTGCTGTTATTGCGAATCGCCCCGATATGCAACTGCATCACCCAATCGCGTCGTGCATATTCGGCGCCCAGCCACACCAACACTGCACTGCTGAACTGTGCAATTTCCAGCTCGCTTAGCGCATCGCCATTGCGACGTTTCGCCAGAATCTGGTCCAGGACGCTATCGTCGGGAACCGGTGCAAAGCGCAGAATCTCTATGCCATGGTCTGATGCGCGACAGCCGTGTGCCGAGAAGTGATCGAGACGACGCAATAGCGCCTGACGCAGCGTATCAAAACTGGTGATTGCCACATCCGCGGCGGCTTCCAGGCGGCCCAGATACTCGACAAAACCCGCCAGCTCAATCTTGAACACTTTGTCCGGGCGCCAACTGGGTGCCACATCAATATCAAAGCTGCTGTCTTCAGCAATCTGACGGTGGTACTGCAAGGAATCCACCGGATCGTCCGTGGTTCCCACCATGCGCACTTTCATCTGCTGCATAATGCCACGTGCAGAAAACGTCGGTGTTGCCAGTTTCTCTGCACATTCGTCCCACACGCGCTGTGCCGTATCCGGCCCGAACAGCGTATCGGTGATGCCAAACGGGCGACGAAGTTCAAGATGCGTCCAGTGATAAAGCGGGTTGCCCAAGGTTTTGGGTACGGTGTGTGCCCAGGCAAGATACTTGTCATAATCGCTGGTGGTTTTACCGGTGATCAATGACTCATCCACGCCTGCGGCACGCAGCGCACGCCATTTGTAGTGGTCGCCCTCCAGCCAAATCTGGCCGAGGTTGGCGAACTGGCGATCTTCGGCGATCTCTTGTGGGTTGAGATGGCAGTGATAATCGTAGATTGGCATCTCTGCTGCGTAGTCATGGTACAGGCGACGGGCGATGTCGCTCTGCAACAGAAAATCATCATCCATAAAGCGCTTCATTTTGGCTCCTGATTAGGGGATGCAACGGCAGCGCGGGCACCACGTTGGCACAGCTGCGCGTAACTCTGTTGTAAGGAGGCGACAAAGCCAGTATTGGCGGGTAGGTCATCACCAAACAGGCTGTTTATCGCGATCAGGGCAGTGACGCGTGCATCACCTTCGGGGTAGTGCTGATTAACCTGCTGCAGCGTGCTGGATAATGGGTCAACCACATTATAGGCTTCACCGCGCTCATCCTGACCCAACACATAGCGCATCCATCCGGCAATCCCCAGCGCCAGATGGCGATAATCGCTACCGTGAAGCAGGTGATGACGCACAGAATCCAGCCAGCGCTGTGGTAGCTTTTGGCTCCCGTCCATGGCGATCTGTTGCGTGCGGTGGCGTAACGCCGGGTTACTAAAACGCGCGATCAGTTGGTCCGCATACGCCTGCAAATCAATGCCTTCTGGCATCGACAGCGTAGGCACCTGCTCGTGCATCATCAGGTTGATTGCCGCCTGGCGATACTCAGGTAGCTGCATGGTATCGGCAATGGTGTCGCAGCGTCCCAGATACCCGAGATAGGCAAGAAACGAATGGCTGCCGTTGAGCATACGCAACTTCATCATTTCAAAGGGGGCAACGTCAGTGACAAATTGCGCCCCAACACGATCCCAGTCAGGACGCCCGTTGACAAAGTTGTCTTCAATCACCCATTGGCGGAACGGCTCACAGGCCACGCCGCAAGGATCGTTAACGCCCAGCAGTGCGCTAATTTCTTGCTGGGTCTCCTCCGTCACCGCGGGAACAATGCGGTCAACCATGCAGCTGGGGAAAGTGACGTTGGCGGCAATCCATTGTGCCAGCGATGGATCGCGCAGTTGAGCCAGCCCAACCACAGCCGCACGGGCAACATGACCGTTGTCGCGCAGGTTGTCGCAGGAGAGCACGCTAAAAGGCTTAAGTCCGCGTTCGTGGCGCAAGCGGAGTGCTTCAACAATAAAGCCAATGGCGGATTTTGGCGTGTCAGGATGCGCCACATCGTGCTGAATCAGGGGATGGTCGGCATCCAGTGCGCCATTGGCACCTTGAGTGCAGTAACCTTTTTCGGTGACAGTCAAAGAGACGATAGCCGTTTCGGGGCGAGCCAGTGCTTCGATAATTGCCGCATGACCATCCAATGCCGGGTGCAGCGCTTCTTTAATTGCCGCAACAATATGAACATCGTTTTGCTCAGCCCCTTTTTCCGTCACGCTATAGAGCAAATCTTGTTGGCGTAATTGTTCCACCAGCAGTTTGCCGCTCGCTGACATCAGGTTGACCTCACAAATCCCCCAGTCACAGTCGCTGGTGGCGAGTAAGTGATGCAGATAAAGCGCCTGATGGGCGCGATGAAATGCGCCGCAGCCAATATGCACTATCCGTGGCACCAGCCGTTGATGATTCCAGGCAGGGCGGGCGACGTTCAAATCGCCGCTGGCAAGGTTGTGTTCCATGTAAACTCCGCTTTGACCTGGTGGGCATAAATGCGCACCCTACGAAAACCACATCCATTTTTTGTAGGGTCACTATTTATGGTGACCACCAGGGTGCTCAACCGTTAGAAATAGGCGCGATGAATCGCCAACTCTACGCCACGAATCTCTGCCAAACCTTTCAGGCGACCAATCGCGGAATAGCCTGGATTGGTTTTTTTGTGCAGATCGTCCAGCATCTGATGGCCGTGGTCTGGGCGCATCGGAATCAAATCTTCCTCCCCGGCCAGTTTGCGGCGATGTTCTTCTTCGGCAATTGCTTTGATTACCGCGAACATATCCACGTCGCCGCCCAAATGTGCCGCCTCATGGAAGGTATTGGGATTCTCTTCACGTTTGGTTGACCGCAAATGGGCGAAATAAATGCGCGGACCAAAGCGTTTCACCATACCTGCCAGATCGTTTTCTGGCAGCACGCCATAAGAACCGGTACACATGGTGAAGCCGTTGGCAGGACTCGGCACGGTATCCATCATCCACTGCAGATCGTCGGCGTTGGAAACAATGCGTGGCAGACCGAGAATGGCACGCGGTGGATCGTCCGGGTGCACCGCCATGCGAATGCCCGCTTCTTCTGCCACAGGAATGATAGCGCGTAAGAAGGTGGCGAAGTTTTCGCGTAATTTTGTTTTATCAATACCGTCATAGCGAGCCAATTGCGCACGGAACTGGTCCAGCGTGTAGCCCTCTTCAGCACCCGGCAAGCCGGCAATGATATTGCGCGTCAGGCGGGTTTTATGTTCATCACCCATGGTGGCGAAGCGGTCGGCCGCTTGAGCAATTTCGGTGGCGGTATAATCTTTTTCTGCGCCAGTGCGCTGTAGGATGTGCAGTTCAAACACCGCAAACTCGATTTGATCGAAACGCAGTGCTTTAGCGCCGTCCGGTAACAGATATTCGAGATCGGTGCGCGTCCAGTCGAGGATGGGCATAAAGTTGTAGCACACGGTTTTAATGCCGCATTGCGCCAGATTCCGCAGTGACTGCTGATAGTTGCTGATCCACTTCTGATACTCACCGCTGCCGGTTTTAATTTCTTCATGAATCGGCACGCTCTCCACCACCGACCACACCAGTCCTGCTGCTTCCACGAGAGCTTTGCGCTGCATGATCTCCTTAACGGACCACACAACGCCATTTGGGATGTGATGCAGAGCCGTGACGATGCCGGTTGCGCCAGCTTGTCGTGCATCGGCGAGAGAAACGGGGTCATTAGGGCCATACCAGCGCCAGGTCTGCTTCATGTTGTTACCTCAGTTAGGGTCCTGAAGATAAATCCCAAGACAATGCTTATATTGGTTGACCTATTTATCGGTTAGCGCACTGTCAAAAACCAGAAACTGCGCTCTCAGGGGCTAAAATTCGACTCTTTAGCGCTTGATGTCAACCTCACTGCTAATTTTGGTTAACCAGATCACAAATGCGGCATCTGAGTGGCGACCACTTCAAACATCTGTGTTTCACTCCTGGCGGATGGTTAGAGATGACTCACTGAAGTCGCTCCTCAACAACAAGCACAAATTCTGGGCGGCAGCCAACGATATTTCCGGTTTATCGGTAGCCCGTGCATCAACAGCAGAACTTGTAAGCTCATGATGTTAATAAAGAATGGAGAACCAGATGAACCGCAGTTTGAATCCAGGGATCGCTGCTGCAAGCAGCAAACGCACCTTCCGTCATTTGCGCTGGTGGGTATTGGTGTTGTTCTTAGCGGGCGTCACCGTCAACTACATCACGCGTAACTCATTAGGCATTTTGGCCCCTGAGCTGAAAACCAGCCTGGGTATTACGACCGAACAATATTCGTGGATCGTTGGCGCTTTTCAGCTGGCGTATACCTTCTTCCAACCCCTTTGCGGCTGGTTGATCGACGTTATCGGTCTGAAAGTCGGCTTTATGATTTGTGCCTCAATCTGGGCGGTAGCTTGCCTGTTCCATGCAGGCGCGGGGAGCTGGGTGCATCTTGCTATCCTGCGTTTTGTGATGGGCGGCGCAGAAGCAGCTGCAACCCCAGCCAACGCCAAAGTGCTGGGTGAATGGTTCCCGAAAAAAGAGCGTCCGGTCGCGGCTGGCTGGGCCGGTGTCGGTTTTTCGATTGGAGCCATGCTGGCACCGCCGATTATTTATTTCGCACATGCCTCATTTGGCTGGCAGGGCGCATTCCTGTTTACCGGCTGTCTGGCACTGGCGTGGGTGGTGCTGTGGGCACTGTTCTATCGCGATCCGGAACGTCATCCAAATCTTACCTCGTCGGAACTGGAGTTTATTCGTCAGGATAACGAACCGGCGGCCGTCAAACTGCCATTCTTTCAGGCCTTAAAAAGCGTGTCGAAAAATAAGCGCTTTTATGGCATCGCCATTCCCGCCTTTATGGCCGAACCCGCGTGGGGCGTATTGAGTTTTTGGGTGCCGCTTTATCTGGCGAAAGAACTCGGCATGGACCTGAAACAAATCGCTATGTTCGCATGGTTACCGTTCCTGGCTGCTGACTTAGGCAGCGTGGCCAGCGGTTATCTGACGCGTGTTTATACCAAACTGTTTGGCTTCAAACAGGTGAACTCGGTGGTGGCCAGTTCGGTTACCGGCGCTTTCCTGATGTTGTCGCTGGCGCTGGTGGCGATGACCAAGAATCCGCATGTGGCCATCGCGCTCATCTCGATTGGCGGCTTTGGTCACCAGATCATTTCCTGCATGTTAAGTGCGCTGGTGGTGGAGAAATTTGATAAAGGCCAGATGGCGACAGTCAACGGTATGCGCGGCTCTTTCGCGTGGATCTCCAGTTTCCTGTTCTCGCTGATCATTGGCGTCACTGCCGACAAAATTGGTTTCAACCCCTTATTTGTCGCTATGGGCTTCTTTGACCTGATTGGTGCGGTCTTCCTGATTGCTTTTATTGATGAACGTCGCGCTCAACGCGCCTGAATAAAGTAGGTAACAATGAAAACGTTAAAGAATTGGTCACTCTCACATTCTGATCAACACCATGTTGCGTTAACCGTGGATGGCAAACACACGCTGAACCTTTATGTGCTGGAATCCGGCATGTTCCGCGTAGCCATTCAACGTCAGAGCGGCTATGCGCTGGACCGTACCTGGAGCATTGCGCCGGAGAGCGATGTGCCGTGGGAAGGGCGTTCACGTGACAGTCTGGCGGGCTTTACTCTGCCAGGGTTCACGCTGGAAGAAGAAGGTGACACACTGGTGGTCTCCACGGATGTGCTGCGTGTCATCGTCCATCAGCCGCTGGCGTTAGAATGGCAGTACCGTGACAGCGCCGGTGCGTGGCAACTGCTGACCTGCGACCGTCCAACCAGCGCCTACCTGATCAACGCCCATGGCGATGGTGTGGCGCACTATCAGCGCCGCATGAATGATGACGCCTACTACGGACTGGGTGAAAAAGCGGGTGATTTGCAACGTAACGGTAAGCGCTACGAGATGCGCAACCTGGATGCGATGGGCTATAACGCCTCCTCAACCGATCCGCTCTACAAGCATGTGCCGTTCACCATTACCCGCCGCAGTGACGTCAGCTTTGGTCTCTATTACGATAACCTCAGCAGCAGCTGGTTCGATCTCGGTAACGAGTTGGATAACTACCATCAGCCGTATCGCCGTTGGCAGGCTGAAAGCGGTGATATCGACTACTACCTGTTCGTTGGCAGCAAAGTATTGGATGTCACTAAAGCCTTTGTACGCCTGACCGGTAAAACCCTGTTTGGCCCGAAATGGAGCCTGGGTTACAGCGGCTCCACCATGCACTACACCGATGCCCCTGACGCACAGAATCAGTTGATGAACTTCATTCGCCTGTGCGAACAGCATGATATTCCTTGCGACTCCTTCCAGCTGTCATCGGGTTATACCTCAATCAACAATAAGCGCTATGTGTTCAACTGGAACTACGACAAAGTGCCGCAGCCAGAAGTGATGAGTCAGGCGTTCCATGACGCCGGTCTGCGCCTCGCCGCCAATATCAAGCCTTGCCTGTTGCAGGATCACCCGCGCTATGAAGAAGTGGCGGCGCAGGGACTGTTTATCCGCGATTCGGAAGAGGATGCGCCAGAGCGCTCGGTGTTCTGGGATGACGAAGGTTCGCACCTTGATTTTACCCATCCGCAAGCGGTGGCCTGGTGGCAGGAGAATGTCACCAAACAGTTGTTGGAGAAGGGCATCGATTCGACCTGGAATGACAACAACGAATATGAAGTGTGGGACGGTGAAGCCCGCTGCCACGGGTTTGGTCAGCCAATCGCCATCAAGCACATTCGCCCGGTGATGCCGTTGCTGATGATGCGTGCCTCGATGGAAGCGCAACAGCGCTTTGCGCCGGAGAAACGTCCGTTCCTGATTTCTCGTTCAGGCTGTGCCGGCATGCAGCGCTATGTGCAAACCTGGAGTGGTGATAACCGCACCAACTGGACCTCGCTGCGTTATAACATCCGCATGGGCTTGGGGATGAGCTTGTCTGGCCTCTACAATGTCGGTCACGATGTCGGTGGCTTCTCCGGTGATAAACCCGATGCCGAATTGTTTGTGCGTTGGGTGCAGAACGGCGTGATGCATCCGCGTTTCACCATCCACTCATGGAATGACGATCACACAGTGAATGAGCCGTGGATGTATCCTTCAGTGACCCCAGCGATCCGTGCGGCTATCGAACTGCGTTATCGCCTGTTGCCATATCTCTACACCCTGCTGTGGCAAGCGCACGCAGATGACGAACCGATGCTGCGTCCGACCTTCCTCGATCATGAGCAGGATGCGCAGACGTTTGCCGAGTGTGATGAGTTTATGCTGGGGCGCGACATTTTAGTGGCCAGCGTGGTTGAAGCAGGCCAGCGCGAACGCAGTTTGTGGCTGCCCGACAACCAAACCGGTTGGTACGATTTCGCCACGCAGCAGTGGTACAGCGGTGGTCAGTGGATTACGCTGCCAGCACCACTGGAAACGCAGCCGATGTTGGTGCGTGCAGGTGCCGCATTGCCGCTGAGCCAGCGTCTGCGACATGTGGATGCACAAGCCGATGATCGCCGCACCTTGCAACTGTATCCACTACAAGGCAAAGGTGTGTCGGATGGACTGGTGTTTGAGGATGACGGCGAATCCTGGGGTTATCAGCAGGGCAATGCGCTGTGGCTCAACTGGGAAATGCGCAGCGATGCCGAGGCGATTCACGTGAGTTTCCAGCGCAAAGGCGACTATCAGCCTGCGTGGAAAACGCTGCAGATTGCCTTGCCAGCAGGAGAGTCGCGTCAGTTGTATATTGATGGCGTCGCGGTGGATGCGGCAGGTGCACAGGCCGTGCTGGCGGACATCAAACACGCATAAGCTGCTGTCAATGTTGAGGTGCGCATCAATGCGCACCCTACGAAACCCGCTGATATGCTCGTAGGGTCGTCATTTATGGCGACCAGAAGTGCACCCTACGAAAATCGCGCTAGATTGTTGTAGGGGGGCCATTTATGGCGACCAAAAGCGTACCTTTGCATCATTAGTGTGAGGCGGCCGTCGATATGCCTTCTGACAGAGGGATGATTACGCAATCAACCCTTTTGCCCGCGCCAGTAAAAACGCGGTCACTGAGGTGGCATCCGTTACTTTCCCTTCCAGCACCCACTGTAAAAACTCACTGATTTTCACTTTACGCGCCGTCAGTCCAACTTCTTCCGCATCCAGATTCTGTCCCTGATAATGCAACTCGCTGGCGAGATAGATGTGATATCCCTGCGAAGAGTACCCCTGGGCTAATTTCTGATACCCGACATATTGCCAGCGGTCGGCAACCAGGCCGGTTTCTTCTTGTAACTCTCCCGCCGCCAGTGCTTCAGGTGAGGCGCCAGGGTCCAGTTCCCAACTGCCTTGTGGCAGTTCCAGCGTGCGTTCACTCACGGGATAGCGATACTGTTCCACAACAAAAATGCTGTCCTGCTCCACAGGGAGGACCACCACAAAATCGTCTTTTTCGATTACGGGGTTCTACGCCGGAACCCCAGAAAATTCCGTCATTCCACATTGTGAACGTCAATCGGTTTGTTGCCTGACGTGCCGAGCGAGTAACTCAGTCGGTAAAT
>NZ_JBNBPL010000021.1:0-95043 GCF_059412425.1 Pantoea sp. CFCC18177 | reverse complement strand
TCTCAGTCCAGGGCATAGTGAGTCTCCTCTGCTATGCCAATTTATAACTGTTACCCATGTGCCCGGTCTAAAGTGTTACCCATGTGCCCGGTTTGCACCTTCATGCGCACCAGCAACAAAAAGCCTTACTGTGGAATGATTTTTTCCGCTTTCAGCTTATCGAACAGCGTAATAAACGAATCCTGCGTGGCACGGTAGCCAGTGAAACCCGCTTTCCGGCTTTTGCTCATATCCGTAAAGGCTTCCATTGGGCGTCCCAAATCGGCATCGGTGTGCCACCAGGAAGCCAGTTTATTAATGTCAGACTCACGCAGGTGCTCGCGTGCAGCAATCTCACGCCATGCGTCTGCTGCATCTTGCATACGCCCCTCCAGTGGCATCATCTGCGCGGGGTATGCCGCAGCTTCAACACCGAAATAGGCCGCCAGCCGCGGCCACAGCCAGTTCCAGCGGAACACATCACCGTTAACCGCGTTGAAGTCCTGATTGGCGGCTTCATCCGCTGTCGCGGCCCACAACAGTTGTTCGGCCAGCAAACCGGCATCGGTCACATCGGCTAAGCCGTTCCACTGTTCTGGCGAGCCAGGGAAAATAAAGGGCCAACCCTTCTCACGGCACAGCGTGGCATACACCGCCAGGGTCTGCCCCATGTTCATGGCATTGCCTAACGCATAACCAATAATGGTATGCGGACGATGCACGCTCCAGCGGTAGTCATACTTTTCGGCCCCTGCAAACACCTCATCTTCCTGCGCGTAATAGAAATTATCGACAGGTTGACGTCCTTGTTCTTCACGGAACGGCGTAACGGGCACCGCGCCTTTGCCGTAAGCTTCGAATGGCCCCAGGTAGTGTTTGAGTCCCGTGACCAGTGCGACATGCGCGCCGTTTAATCGTTCGCCCAACGCTTCGATCACATTGCGCACCATGCCACCGTTCACACGAATATTCTCTTTTTCATTTTCCTGACGTGACCACACGCTAAAGAACAGTGCATCGGGTTTCTCCTGCGCCAGTACCGCGCGCACGGCATCAGCATCGGTGATATCGGCAGTAAGGCTGCGGCAACCCTCAGGGATCGCGCCGCGCCCACGCGATAACCCCGTGACCTGCCAGCCTTCTCGTTGCAGTTTCTCTGCCAATGCGCGACCAATCACACCGCTGATGCCAACAATTAACGCCTGCTTTTGCATTTCAATTCTCCTCAGTTTCAGTAATCATTAGCCTAATGCAGAATTGAATTCCTATCTCTGGCTTTAATTCACATCATTCATAACCTGGATTCACGAATCAATGCACGATCAGCGCCTGAAAGACATCGTTCCCTTTGTTGCTAGTGTGGAAAGCGGAAGCTTTGCGGCGGCGGCAGAGCGTCTGCATCTGACCGGTTCGGCCGTCAGCAAAAGCGTCACCCGGCTGGAGTCGCGCCTGGGTTCGCGTCTGCTGGAGCGCACCACCCGCAGCCTCAAACTGACGGATGCCGGTAACGCCTATTATCAAACCTGCTTGCGCATTATGGAGGAGTTGGCCGAAGCGGAAGCCGTGTTGGCGGCACAGCGTACCATTCCTTCCGGACGGCTGCGTGTGGCGGTCCCCAACACCTATGGCCGTTTAGGCGTGATGCCGGTCTTGATCCCCTTTTGCCAACAGCATCCGGAGTTGGAACTGAATCTTACTTTCTCCGATCGCTTTATCGATCTTTTTGATGAAGGAATTGATGTTGCGGTTCGTATTGGCGGCTCGCCAGATGTGCCCGCCTCTTTAGGGTGTCGTCAGATGGGTCGCGAACGCATGGTGTTTTGCGCCTCACCCGGCTATTTAGCGCGAGCGGGACGCCCGAGCAGCGAAAGCGAACTGTTACAGCATCAGGCCATCATGTATGAGCGTGTGGATGGCAGCACCAAACCCTGGCTGTTCACCACCGCCGACGGGCATCCACACTGGCGTAACGTGCCACACCGCATGGCGCTGGGTGATGTGGACGCACAGGTGCAAGCGTTATGTGGTGGATTAGGGGTGGCGCAAATGCCGTCATGGCTAGTGCGAGAGCCGCTGGCCCGTGGTGAACTAGAGATTATCCTGCCCGAACAGCAGCCTGATGGCCTGGCGCTGACCCTGATTTGGCCACGCCGTAAACAGCTGTTACCGAAGGTAGACGCGTTGTTGACAGCGTTGGAGGGATTACAGATTCGGTGAAAAAAGCGCAATGAATTGCGCGATTTTCCCCATCATCAGCGGTGATTCAATCGCCGCGACAGCCGGTCGCCGAAAAATTGCAGCACCGTCACTAACGCCACCAGCACCACAATCACGGTCAGCATCACCTGCATATCAAAGCGCTGATAGCCATAACGATAGGCAAGATCGCCCAGACCACCGGCACCAATAGCACCGGCCATCGCCGAGGCATTGATCATCGTCACCAGCGTAATGGTAAAACCGCTGACAATGCCGGGTCGCGCCTCGGGTAACAATACATGCCAGACAATATGCCAGCGATGAAACCCCATCGCCTGTGCTGCCTCGGTTAAGCCTTTATCCACTTCACGCAAACTGACTTCAGCGATGCGGGCGAAGAACGGCGTGGCCGCTAACGTCAGTGGCACCACGGCGGCCCAAACGCCGTAGGTGGTCCCGACAATCCAGCGGGTAAACGGGATCAACGCCACCATCAGAATCAAAAACGGAATCGAGCGGAACAGATTCACCACCCATCCCAGCACACGGTTGAGCAGCGGATTAGGAAACAGATCGCCGCGTCCTGTCACCACCAAAATCACCGCCATGGGCAAGCCCAGCGCCAACGCTAAGAGCGATGACACTCCCACCATCAGCAAGGTATCCAGCAACCCGGTCCATAAACGATCAATAGTCAGTGACATAGCCTACAACCTCCCGTTGATCTGACTGTGTGGCCAACAGGTCAAGCGCCTGCGAAGCATCATGTTGTGCATCCAGTAAAAGCAACATCTGGCCAATAGGCTTGCGATCAACCCACTCCACCGCGCTGTAGATCAAGGTTAACGCTCCCGGCACGCGTGCACTGATGGCCGCCAAATCCGGTTGCGCCCCCTGTCCGTTGTAGCGCAGCCGCAGCAGCACCCGTGAATCTGCGCGCCGACGCGTGTTGGATAACAGCGCCTGCAGCCCCTCCGGCAGCGCACTAAACTGCGGATTGAGCAGTTGCCGCGTGGTGTCCTGTTGAGGATTGCTGTACACCTGCCACACCGGTCCACGTTCAATGATTTCGCCCTGGTCGATCACCGCCACCTGATGACAGAGATCGTGCACCACATCCATCTCATGGGTGATCAACACGATGGTGATATGCCGCTGCTGATTGATGGTCTTCAGCAATGCCAAAATCGCGCGCGTAGTTTCTGGATCAAGCGCCGATGTCGCCTCATCACACAGCAGCAACTCCGGGTCATGCACCAACGCACGCGCAATGCCGACACGCTGCTTCTGCCCGCCGGAAAGTTGCGCGGGCCAGGCATGCTGGCGTTCCTCCAGCCCCACCAGCGCCAGCAGTTCATCGACTTTTTGCCTGCGTTGCGGTGCAGCCACACCCGCCACTTTCAGCGGCAACTCAATGTTTTCCCGCACCGTTTTCGCCGACAACAAGTTGAAGTGCTGAAAGATCATACCAGTGCGCCGCCGCCACGCGACCAACTCGTGATCCGGCAAACGGCTAAGATCGATGCCATCAATCACTACCGAACCTTGAGAGGGATTTTCCAGCCGATTGAGGCAGCGGATTAACGTCGATTTGCCCGCCCCGCTGCGGCCGATAATGCCGAAGATCTCACCGCGTTTAACCTGCAAATCAACCTCTTTAAGCGCCTCCCGGGTCTGCCCGGCATAGCGTTTACTCAACCCCTTAATCTGGACGTGCACCTTGCCGGGTGCGTCCTGTCGAGGTGTTAACAGCGCATCATGCTCGCCAGGCAACGTCAGGCTAACCATGGTTACTGGCTCCAACCCGGCTGATACAGCTTGCCGTAGAAATAATCCAGTTTGGCGCGCACTACCGGTGAATGCTGATAAATATCAACAAACTTTTTCAGTCGCGGATCATCCTGATGCCCCTCACGAATCACAAACTGGATCACATATTCAGGATGTTCGAGACCATCAAATAACAGAGCACTGTTGGGATCGATGGTTTTCGACAGGCGCAGATAGTGCGGATACCCTTGCGCTAAATCGACCTCATCCAGCGACCGCGATAACTGTACCGCCTCCACCTCAATGATCTTCAGGTGTTTGGGATTGCTGGCGATATCATCCACAGTGGATTTCAACCCAGCGCCCGGCTTGAGGGTGATCAGCCTGGCTTTCTGTAACAGCAGCAGTCCCCGCGCACCGTTAATCGGATCGTTGGCAATCGCGACCGTTCCGCCATCGGGGATCTGGTCAAGGGCGGTGTGCTTTTTCGAATAAAGACCGATGTTGTTGATGATGGCTGGTGCATAGGGCACAAGGTGGAAACCGCCCTGCTGATTGGCGTTCTCCAGGAAGGGTTTATGCTGGAACAGGTTAACGTCGATATCACCGTTTTCTACGCTGACATTCGGCGCAGTCCAGTCAGTAAATTCCACCAACTGAACCTCCAGTCCCTGCTTTTTGGCTTCGGCGACGGCGGTTTCCAGCGGGGGCGCGAAAGCAGCGGTGGTGCCCACTTTCAGCGGGCCGCTGTAATCGTTGGCGGCGAAAACACTGCTGGTCAACATCGCGGCACTGAGAATCAATAGTTGTGCAATTTTCATGTAAATCCCTGAGGTTAAATTAACGAATATGATTAGCCAGCCGCCAGCGTGCCGCCGGATGGCGAGCGGGCAGACGGTCTTGCTGCTGGAAAATTTTTTGTCTTAAGCTGCCCGGTTGATAGGCGGTTTTATAGCGACCGCGCTGTTGTAATTCCGGCACCACCAGATCGATAAAATCGCGGTAGCTTTGCGGATTCAGGATGCGTGTCAGGTTAAAGCCATCAATGTCACCTTCATCGATCCACTGGATCAACGCATCCGCGACCTGTGCAGGATTGCCCACAATCAACGGGTAACGACTCCCCATCGCGTGCTGCTCCAGCAAGCGGCGGCGCGTCCAGCCACTAAAGGCTTTGCTGACGGATTCGATGGCGCGGGTATCACCGCTCTGGATCGGTTCATCTAATCCAAAAGCGGCCAGATCGAGACCAATCGAGCTGGAGAAGTGAGCGATACCCGCTTCCGGGCTGGCGTATTCGAGATAGCTGCGATGCTTCTCCTGCGCTTCGCGTTCGGTCGGTGCCACAATCACGCTGACGCCCATAAAAATGCGCAGATCGTCAGCACGGCGCCCTGCCGCGACGGCAGCCTGACGCAGACGCTGAGACTGCTCGCGCATCGCAGCAGGTGAAGCGGCATTCACGAACGAGCACTCGGCATGACGCGCGGCAAACTGTATGCCTCGCGCCGATGACCCCGCCTGGAACAGCAGCGGCGTGCGTTGCGGTGAGGGGCTGCTCAGGTGATAGCCCTGCACCTGATAAAACTCACCCTGATGATTGATCGCGTGGATTTTGCTGGCATCGGCATACTGGCGTTTTGCCTTATCGGCTTGCAGCGCATCATCCTGCCAACTGCCTTCCCACAGTTGGTAAGCCACATCCAAAAACTCATCGGCCTGGTCATAGCGGCGGTCGTGCGCCTGCAACTGTTGCTGCCCCATGGCGCGCGCCGCACTGTCGAGATAACCGGTGACGATATTCCAGCCAATACGGCCTTGAGTAAGATGATCGAGCGTAGAGAAGCGGCGCGCGAAAGGATACGGCGCTTCATAGCTCAGGTTGGCGGTGACACCAAAGCCCAGATGCTGTGTGACGCTGGCCATGCCCGAGATCAGCATCAGCGGGTCGTTAACCGGTAATTGAATCGACTCACTCGCCGTCAAGCCAATCCCCTGCTGGTAGACATCGTACACACCCAGAATGTCGGCAATAAACATCCCATCAAACAGGCCGCGCTCCAGCAACCGTGCCAGATCCAGCCAGTAGGAGAGTGAGTTGAAATCCACCGAGCGATCCTGCGGATGCGTCCACATACCGTGATGAATATGTCCAACACAGTTCATGTTGAACGCGTTGAGCAATATCTGCTTCTGACTCATATCGTCCCCCGGCGCGGCGGCAGCACACCGTTAAGCAAATAGTTGCCGATGGCTGGATATTTCCAGCGCAAGGGGTCGTGCAAAGTGTGGGTGCGCGCATTCCGCCAATGGCGATCGAAATGGTGTTCCCGCAAGCTGGCTCGCGAACCGCCCAGCTCAAACAGTAGGTTTCCGGCTTCCAGCGAGATTTCAGTGGTCCAGGCGCGTGCTTTCGCCACTTCTACTGACGCCTGCGCCACGTTTGCCGCACTGCTGTCGCGCTGCGCAGTGTCTACTGCCTCTCCGGCCATCGCCAGCAGTGCATCTCCTGCACTCAGCCGTGCCGCCAGCCGACCAATACGATCCAGCGTTAATGGGTCTTCACTGGCGTGCGCGACTCCGCTATCTGGCCACGGACGCGCACGTTCCCGCACAAACACCAACAGGTCATTGAAGGCTTCGCGGGCGATACCTTGATCGACCGCCGCATGCATAATCTGGGCAAATGGACCGACGGTGGTGGGTCGTTCAAAAGCACTTTGGAACGGCACCACATCCTCAGCAACAACTTCGACATCCCGGAACTGCACGCTACCGCTACCGGTGGTGCGCTGGCCGAAGCCGCTCCAGTCATCAATCACCGTCACGCCCGCCTGATGACGCGGCACGAACACCAGTTGCTCTTTGCCGTCGTCGGCCAGTGCCAGAGTCGGAATACGATCGGCGAACAGCGCCCCGGTGGCGTAAAACTTGTCGCCGTTGAGGCGCAGCCCTTCAGGATGCTGCACCACAGCGGTTGAACGTTGATGTGCCGCTGGTGAACTGAATTCAGCCAGTGCATTGCCCAAATGTACCCCGGCCAGCACTTCGGCATATAAGCGCTGCTTCTGTGCTTCACTGCCGTTAATACGCAGGACTTCCAGCGCATAAAAATGGTTCTGCGGAACCTGACCAATTGAACCGTCTGCCGCACTGAGTACCACGAATATTTCGGCTAAGGCAGCGGTAGAGAGCGCAATACCCCCATACTCACACGGCACGGTAATGGCACCGAGGCCCGACTGAAAATAACGTTGCAACTCCGCGTGCGGTAACGTGCGCTGATGATCGCGCTGTGCTGCACCGCTGCGATAAAGCGATGCCAGTTCTTGTGCCACCTGCAAAGCCTGTGGCGCACTGGTGATGCGCAGGGCTTGCTGTTTCGGGAAAACCTGGGTCATAGCCGCTCCTTAAATCCACGCGTGACGCGCAGGGTGCTCACCGTTGAGGTAGAAATTCCCGATGGCATGCGTTTTCCAGCGGACAGGATCGTGCAGCGTGTGCGTCCGCGCATTACGCCAGTGGCGATCAAGGCCATGACGCAGCAGCGTGGCGCGGCTGCCACCCCATTCGAGGAGCTTCTCGCTGGCAC
This sequence comes from Pantoea sp. CFCC18177, assembly GCF_059412425.1. Classification (NCBI taxonomy): domain Bacteria; kingdom Pseudomonadati; phylum Pseudomonadota; class Gammaproteobacteria; order Enterobacterales; family Erwiniaceae; genus Pantoea; species Pantoea sp. CFCC18177. Next base: position 87,503 of record NZ_JBNBPL010000021.1, on the reverse strand, counting down.
GCAGGGCAATCTCAGTGGTGAGCACTTTGGCTTCGGCAACCGCAATTGACGCCTGTGCGCAGTTTTCGGCAGTGAGCGCGCGCGGGTCGATGCTGTCGAGCACCCGTGCGGCACGCACGAGCAGCGCGTTGGCCGCACTGAGTTCGGTGCTGATCCGCCCAACGTCAGCGAGGATGTAAGGATCATCAGCATTGCGGCTGACGCCCGCATCCACCCACGGACGCGAACTGCTGCGGACAAATTCCAGCGCTTCATCCAGCGCACCTTGTGCAATACCGGCGTCAATCGCTGCCTGTATCAATTGGGAGACGGCACCGCGCAGCGTGGGCTTTTCAGACGCAGGCAATGGCATCGTCAGCGTGTTATCAATCAACACCTGTTGTAGTTTCACCGTGCCGCTGGCGGTGGTGCGCTGCCCGATTCCTGACCAGTCATCGACGATCTCTACTCCCTCGGCAGGCAGCGGGATAAACGCCATCACCGATTGTTCCCCGTCAATCGCGGTGGTGACAAGAATGTCCGCGAACAATGCCCCCGTGGAGTAAAACTTCTCTCCCGTCAGCACCTTGCCACGTGACGTTGTCACGATAGTGGCCTGTACATCCCGCGTATGTTTGCTGTTTTTCTCCGGCCCGCCGTTGCCAAGACGCTGCCCACTGACCACCGCGCTGAGCAGCTGCTGTTGCTGCTGAGGTGTGCCTTCACCGAGGATAAACTGGATTAAACCAAAGTGATTTTGCGGAATTTGGCCCAGTGAGGGATCGCTGGCAGAGATCAGTCGAAAGACTTCCGCCAGGGTCTGGAATGACAATCCCGCCCCGCCGAACTGGTGGGGCACGCTGATACTGCCCAGCCCCAATTGCGTGAACTGATTCAACAGTTCCAACGGGTAAATACGTTGTTGATCGCGCTCTACCGCGCCAGCCTTCGCTTGTTCAGCAATATGGCGTGCGGCAGCCAGAGCATCCGCATCGCTGGCCAGTACTACGGCGCGCGGATTGGCATAATGATTATTTTGCGTCATGGTCATTTTCACTTTTTTACGGCGCAGTGAATAACAAGCCCGCATGAAGTTAATCAGCGAACTGGGGCATAAATAACGAATTGAAAGGGATGATAATCAGCAGGAATAAATCTAGTAAATAGCGTGGTTATGCTATATCCGGCAATCGGTTTCTGTTTATTGGCTAAATAACATTAACCTCAGACCAGCACAGGCATCACGCGAGATAAATAAATAAAAACGCACAGCAAATTCTTAATATCAAATAACGCAATCGATAGAGGAAAATAGCATTCCTCTCTTATTCCACGCCGCTGGCACATCTGGCACAGCATCTGTCCGCTTTAACACAGCCGGTTAAACGTGAGTGATTTACGTTGTTGATCAACACATTGTCTGCTCAACCGCAGCCCGTCTTTCACCGGAGGTAACGTCGCGATGAACAACCTGCATTACAAAAGCTTGCTGGAAATTGGACGCCTGATTCAATCTGGCGACATCACCTCAGTTGCCGTCACCGAAGCATTGCTGACGCGCATCGACACCCTGGACAGCGACTTACATAGTTATTTCTATGTGATGCGCGACAGCGCGCTAAAACAGGCGACAGAAGCCGATGCGGAAATTGCAGCAGGTAAGCTGCGTGGCCCGTTGCATGGCGTCCCGATTGCGTTGAAAGATCTGATCTGGACCAAAGATGCCCCCACCAGCCACGGGATGATCATTCATAAAGATCGCTACCCGACAGAAGACTCAACGGTGGTCGATCGCTTCCGCGCTGCAGGTGCGGTGATTCTGGGTAAACTCACCCAGACCGAAAGCGCCTTTGCCGATCATCATCCAGAAATTACCCGGCCGAATAACCCGTGGGGCAGCGCGCTCTGGACCGGGGTCTCCTCCAGCGGTTCCGGTGTCGCGACGGCTGCGGGCCTGTGCTATGGCTCCATCGGTACCGATACCGGCGGTTCTATCCGCTTTCCCTCCAATGCCAATGGTCTCACCGGCATCAAACCCACCTGGAGCCGTGTGACGCGCCATGGTGCGTGTGAACTGGCCGCTTCGCTCGATCATATCGGGCCAATGGCACGCTCCGCCGCCGATGCCGCAGCCATGCTGCAAGCGATTGCAGGACGTGATGATAAAGATCCCACCTCCAGCAGTGAGCCGGTGCCGGATTATCTGGCTTTGATGACGCGCGGAATCAGTAAGATGCGCATCGGTATCGATAAAGCCTGGGCGCTGGAAAAAGTCGATGCTGACACACGCGCCGCGCTCGAGTCCGCCATGGTGACCCTGACCTCACTGGGTGCAACCCTGGTGGAGATCACCATCCCGGATACCGAGAAAGCGGCGGCAGAGTGGAGCGCGCTCTGCGCGGTGGAAACCGCCTTAGCGCATGAAGACACCTATCCCGCGCAAAAAGATCAGTACGGTCCAGGGCTTTCTGGCTTGCTGGATCTGGGACATCAAGTGACCGCACTGGAGTATCAGCGTTTGCTGTTAAGTCGTGCGGCGCTGCGTGGCGATATCTCGGCGCTGTTCAGTCAGGTTGATTTAATCCTCGCTCCTGCCACCGCCTATGCCGGACTTACCTGGGACACCATGACCCGTTTTGGTACCGATCAGGCACTGTTTAACGGCGTGCTGCGCTATACCAGTGCATTTGATGCCAGCGGACACCCCACCATTACCTTGCCCTGTGGCATGACCGCCGCCGGTGCGCCCATTGGTTTCCAGTTAGTCGCCGCGCATTTTGATGAAACCGCCATGATTCAAGGCGCCTGGGCTTTCCAGCAGGTCACTGACTGGCATAAAAAACATCCCGCCCTTTAACCCTTCTCGCCAGCCCGCACCGATACCCCGGTGCGGCTTCACCACCCTTTTATGGCCTGATAATTGCTTAATTTGTGGTGATTTCGCCCTTTTTCGCCAAGTTTAGGGGACGTAGCTATGAAAGAAAATTTCACCACGGATCATTTAGACAATCGTCATCGCTTTGATGCCTGGCGCGATGCGGTCTGTTCACGCTTAATCAAAGCCGAAGCCCGACAGGTACAATCCGGCGCGTTTTCCGGCAGTTTTGGCTATTCGATGCTAGGACACGTTGATATTGCGCATCATGTTTCGCAAACCGCCCTGGTGTGGCAACGCACGCCAGAGTGTATCCGTCGCCATCCTAACCATGACTTTTACCTGGGATACGTGCGTTCTGGGCACGGCACCTTGCGCCAGAACGATAATCAGTCCCGTGTTAGCGCCGGTGATGTGGTGATTTACGATGCCGCCACGCCGTTTGATTTCGCCATGGAAAACGTGGCCATCAATATTGTGCATTTGCCACGTCAGATGATTGAGAAAGAGGCACCGGCGATTGCCAAACTGGCAGGAAAAACGCTGGACCTCAGCCGCCCCGGCATGACCTCGCTGAAGCAACTACTGCAGGAGGCGTTTATCTTTAACGCCGAATGTGAAAACCCGTTCCTTGCAGAGCAGTTCGCCAACACGTTGATCAATATGATTTCGGTGAGTGTGAATCTGCAGAAAGGTGATGACGCCTTGAAACCGGATCTCTATTCACGGGTGGTGAGCTATTTGCGGCAAAACTTGCAGGAGGCCGATTTATCGATGGTGCAGATCGCCAACGCCCACCATGTTTCTCCGCGCACCATCAGCCGGGTTTTTGCAGCGCACGGGACGACCCCGATGAATTTTGTCTGGCAGGAGCGTCTTCTGGCGTGTCGTAAAGCGTTGGCTGAGGGGAAAGCCCGCAACATCACTCAAGTGGCACTCGATCATGGTTTTAGCGATATGTCGCACTTCAGTCTGGCATTCCGCAAAGCCTTTGGTTACACCCCCAGCAGCTTGCTGCGCCAGACCGAGAGCTGATGCCCGACTATTTCTGCAACTGATTGATCACACGTTCAGCAGTGAATTCCAGACTGCTGCGCGTGTTCATCGCCTCTGTGCGCATAAAGCGATACGCGCCTGACTCATCCAAACCAAAGGTTTGCATTAGTACCCCTTTTGCCTGTGCCAGTCGGTCATGCCTCAGCTGACGCTGCTGACGTGCTGACAGTTCAATGCGCAATTGCGCGCTCTGCTGTGCGGCCTGCCAGGTTCCAATCATCTGCACAATCAACGCAAAAGGGTTGAGGTCGCGTTCAGCGATGGCGCTGGGTTGAAGCTGCAATAGCAGCGGAAACAGGCGCGCATCCTGGCAATTTGCCAGCGCAATCACGGGAGTATGGTGCTGTTTCAGGGATTTGAATAAGCGGATCAGTGGTGTCTGATGCTGCGATTCAATCGCCACCAGAAGCAGTTGTGTACCTGCAGGCACGTCCGCTTCAGGTGGCCAACTATGCTGCGCCTGGCATCCCAGCTGCGTCAGCGAGGCGCAAAACGCCCGCACGCTCTGAGAATCAGGATGGAAAATATGCAGCCGAACGCCAGAGAGTGTTGCCAGCAGTGATTGCTCGTTCATGTTTCACCTGTATGCCACCTGATAAGGGAAGCATCACAGTAGAGCAGTCCCGTTTGATCTGCTGTGTTGTTACAGTCGGGTGCTGTGTCGGTAGGGACAGAGTGCGAGCGGATGCCCACACTTTGTCCCGCTTCCGCCTAAAGACAATCTAAGCATGAAAACCCAAAAACTGTTCCGCGACGCTGGCGCTGGGCTGCGTGCGCGGATCAATCTGCTGCACGATCTGCCCCTTCTCAATCACATGGATCCGATCCGACAGGGCGTAGAGAAATTCAATATCCTGCTCCACCAAAATAATCGAAATATCCATTTCATGGCGCAGCCGCTGCAAGGTTTCGATGATCTCCTCGCAAATGTTGGGTTGTATCCCTTCCGTTGGCTCATCCAACAGCACCAGTTGGGGTTGCCCACACAGGCAGCGCGCCAGGGCCAGCAGTTGCTGTTCGCCGCCTGACAACGCCCCGCCCGGTTGCGCCAGCAAACGTTTAAGCCTGGGGAAAATCTCCAGCATCTGCTCGATAATCTGCCCGGCACGGGAAAAATGCTTCACACAGCCCATACGCAAATTCTCTTCCACCGTCAGCAGCGGGAAAATCTGCCGCCCTTGCGGCACAAAGCCAATACCGGCCGCCGCCCGCTGATGCGCCTGATAGCGAGTGATATCGATGCCGTTCAGCGCAATCGAACCCTGCCATGCTGGCAGCTCCCCCATTATCGTGCGCAATAAAGTGGTTTTCCCCATGCCATTGCGGCCCAGCACGCCGGTAAAGGATTTCGCGCCGACAAACAACTCGGACAGGTGCAAAACCGGAATTTTGTTGTAGCCCGAGACCATCTCTTTTATTTCAAGCATGTTTAATCTCCAGATTGCCGAGATACGCCTCTTTGACCAATGGATTCTGCGTCACCTCGCGGAAACTCCCCTCCGCCAGCACCGCGCCCTGATTAAACACCGTGACCTGCTGTGCAATCATGCTGATGAACTCCATGTCATGCTCCACCACCACCACCGTGCTCTGTTGGTTGATGGCTTTAATCAGTTGTGCAGTTTTACGCACTTCCTGATGCGTCATACCCGCTGCGGGTTCATCCAGCAACACCAGTTGCGGGCGGGAAATCAGGATCATCCCCAGCTCCACCCACTGACGCTGACCGTGTGCCAACTCCGAAAGCACGGCATCCTGTAGATCCAGCAAACCGATATCCACCAGCACCCGATCAATCGCCTGTGGCAATTCCGCCTTGTTCAGTTTGTTCGCCGCCGCCTGCCAGAGGTTTTCCCGCACGCTTAATCCTTCGAACACGCTCGGTACTTGGGTCTTAATGCCAATCCCCAGCCGGGCAATATCCCAGGGGCGCTTGCCCGAAATCACCTGATCGCGGTAACGGCACTCACCCCGCGTGGGCGTCACCTGACCACTGAGCATTTTAAAGAAAGTGCTTTTGCCCGCGCCGTTGGGGCCAATCAGGCAGCGCAGCTCGCCTTCATGTAACGTGAAATCTACCTCTTTCACCGCATGCACGCCACCAAAGCTGACGCCCATTTTGCGCGTTTCCAATAAGATGTTTGCCGTCATTGTTTTACCTCACTTACCTGCGCCGCACGCGTCGTCGCCATGGGGCGCTTACTCCGCCACAGTCGTTGCAGCGTCGGCAAAATGCCGCCGGGGATCAGCAGAACAAACACTGCCAGAATCACACCAAGCACCAGGTTAACGTCAACGGTTTGCTGCGCGCCCAGGCGCGTCACCATCCACTGCAACAGCACACAGCTGATCACCGGACCGACCAACGTGCCGCGTCCGCCAACAATCACCCAAATGATGATCTGCGCCGACTGGCTGATGCTGAACACGCCGGGGCTGACAAACGCGCCCCAGTTGACATAAAGACATCCCGCCAGACCGGCAATCGCCGCCCCGATAGCAAAGGTGCCCAGCTTGTGGGCGGGCACGTTATAGCCAAGAAGACCCGCGCGCTGTTCGTTTTCACGAATCGCCACCACCGTTTTGCCAAAACGACTCAGCAGCACGAACTTCAGTAGCGCGTAACACAGCGCCAACGCCCCGGCAGTCACCATAAAGATCGCTTCCGGTGAGAGGATTGCATCCGGCTGGAACGGCATGTTAAGTGTTGGCACCGAGGGTATGCCGTTAAAGCCGCCCAGCAGCGCGTCGCCAATGTGATATTCACTGCCGGAGGTCGAGTTCACCCAGTTGAATAACACCAGACTCACCGCCAGGGTGATCGCCCCAAGATAGACGTCGCTGACGCCACCATAAAAAATCACGTAGCCCAGCAACAGCGAGAACAGAGTTGGCAGCAGAATCGCCATTACTACCGCCCAGGTAGAATCCCCCCAGTTAATGGCGCACACCGCGTAGGTATAGGCACCCAGGCCAAAAAAGGCCGCCTGCCCAAAACAGAGGATCCCGCCATAACCCCAGATAAACGCCAGGCTCAAAGACAGTAGTCCCATCACCAAAAACACCGTAATCGACAGCAAGGTATACAGCTCAATGGCGCCAGAGAGCCACAGCGCCACGAATACAAACGCCAGGGCACCCAATAAGATGCGCATTTTTTCCGGTAACAGTTTCATTACAGCGATCTCCTGAAGAAGCGCCCGGTGATGCCCTGCGGTAACAGACGAAGCAGAACAATGGCGCTCAATAGCAGCGCCACCGCGCCAAACACCGGAGTGGAGAGATAGGTCACCAGTTGCGAGATGGTGCCAAACAGTGCAGAAGAGGAGAGCGTGCCAGCGATGATCGCGCTGCCACCACCAATCACGGTGATAAAGGCTTTGGCGATAAAGCTCACGCCGATCGTCGGAATCACGCCGGTGATGGGGGCCAGTAGTGCGCCACCCAACCCCGAAAGTGCGGCACCCAACCCAAAGGTTAAACTGTAGATTTTGCCGGGATTACTGCCCAACGCTGCGGCCATCCGCGCGTTCTGCATGGTGGCGCGGGCGCACAGCCCCAGCGTGGTAAAACGCAGTAGCAGCCACAGGGCCGTCACCAGACAGAGCGCAAACACAATCATAAACAGCGAGTAGCCGCTGGTACTGTAGCTGCCTACGCTCACGCTGGGCAGCGGAGAACTGATGCCCAGCGTGGTGTTGCCAAACAGCATGGTGGCCGCGCCAATCAGAGCCAGGCTTAGGCCCCACGTCGCCAGCATGGTGTCGATCATGCGGCCATACAGATGACGAATGATGACGCGCTCAATCACCATACCGAAAACGCCAACGCTGATCGGTGCAATCACCAGCATCGAAATCCAGATCGGTACGCCAAAGTGGTTAGTTGCCATGATGGCGCTGTAGCCACCCAGCATCATAAATTCACCGTGCGCCATGTTGACGATTTTCATCATGCCAAACACCACCGCCAGACCCAGACTCATGATCACCAGCACCGCGATGGCGTTGAGCACCTCAATGCCGTAGATAATCGACAGATCCATAAATGACTCCTGTTACAGCTCGATCTGATACTGTTTGGTATCACGCGGATTTTTCTTCAAATCGCACACCATGGCGGTATCAACCGGGGCTTGATCGGTGAAGGTTTCGAGGATCTTCATCTGGTGGTTCTCCACCTCGGCGATATGCACATCCAGTGAACAGTGGTGCGTGGCGGGGTCGACGGTTAATTTACCGCTCGGTGAGGTCAACGTGACTCCCGACTCCAGCGCTTCAATCACCTTCATGCGATCGATATCCCCGGCTTTACGCACCCCTTCGGCCCAAATCAGCATGCCCTGATAAGCCCCCATCGCCAGATCGCTGATGTAGATGTCGCCGTAACGCGCATGGAATTTGTCCACGAAGGCTTTGTTTTCTGCCGACGGGATCTCCTGCATGTAGTTCGCCGCCACCAGAATGCCGTTGCTCTCCTCCGGTGACAGGATGATATGTTCATTGCCACCACCGAACACCGTGGACGCAATCGGGATCTTGCCGCTCATCCCCGCCGCGTGCCACTGGCGATAAAACGAGATATGTGCGCCGCCCACCAAGGCTGACCACACCATATCGGGTTTGGCGCTCTGGATTTTGGAAATCGCCGCGCCAAAGTCGGTGACGTCGAGCGGGAAAAACTCCACCGTCATCACTTCACCGCCGTTGTCATGTACCGACTTTTTCACCCATGACGAAACGATCTGCCCGTAGTTGTAATCGGCGGCCAGCACATAGACTTTTTTGCCCCACTTTTTCATCGCATAAGGCACCAGCTTTTCCACCGTTTGTGCCGGTGTGGAGCCGGATGAGAAGTAGTTGCGGTCACATACGCCGCCTTCGTACTGCGCAGGATAGAAGTAGAGTGAGCGGAAACGATCCAACACCGGGCGAATCACTTCGCGTGATGCAGAAGTAATCCCGCCATGCACCACCGCCACTTTGTCCTTCAACGCGGCCTGTTGCGCGTATTGTGCATAGAGTTGCATGTTGGACTGCGCATCATAGTTGATGATTTGCAGCGGTCGGCCTAACAACCCACCGGCAGCATTGATCTCTTCGGCTGCCAGATTGATCGCGTCCGACATCGGTTTACCGTAAATATCCAGGCCACCCGAAAGGTCGAGAATACTCGCCACTTTGATGGCATCTTTACTGTCGGCGGCAAACGTCAATTTTGGGGCTACACCCGCCGCTAAACCCAACGCTGAAACGGCTGATCCCTGAAGAAAAGAACGACGACTAATAGCCATAGCACCCTCGCAATGAAGTTAAAGTAAATAACAGATATGGGAATGAGAAACAGAAGAGAACGACAGACAGCGTTGTCTGCAAAGTGCGAGAAAAGAGCCACGACACTGGGGCTTGTAATTTAGATTAGCAATAAGTGGGCCAGATTTAAGGTTTGCAATGATATTTAAGCTAAAGTCAGTCCGAAGGCCGCACCCTACATCTTTTTGCACACTTTAATTTCACGACCAATATTAACCCCACCTGGATAAATGCACTTCAAAATAGCAATCAGCACTATTTAAGTGCAAAGAGAGTGAGCCACCACACCTGTCCGATATAACACAGCAGATGGCAATATCAACAAAGAGTTAATTATCAAATTAGTTAACGTCATTAGCGCTGGCTGTTTTTCCACTCACTTAAATATTGAGGAGTCGCTATGTCGGACCATTCGGTATTACCCGCTGATGCCGCATTGAAAATTCGGGCTATCCAGTCGCTGTTGGCAGAAAAAGGGTTTCTGAGCCAGGAGGTGACGGATACTATCGTGGACTATTTTGAGACCAAAGTCGGCCCACGCAACGGTGCGCAGGTGGTCGCCAAAGCCTGGCGCGATCCCGAATTTAAGGCCCGCCTGCTGGCTAATGGCCGCGATGCCGTGAATGAATTAGGTTTCTCCGGTTTCGAAGGTGCCACCCTGCATGTGCTGGAGAACACTGCCAGCGTGCATAACGTGGTGGTGTGTACGCTCTGCTCTTGTTATCCCTGGCCGGTACTCGGCCTGCCGCCGATCTGGTTTAAATCAACGCCCTATCGTTCACGCGTGGTGATCGATCCGCGCGGCGTACTGGCCGAATTCGGCACCGATATTCCCGCCAACAAAGAGATTCGCGTGTGGGACAGCAACGCCGAGATTCGATATTTCGTGCTGCCGGAACCACCCGCCGACTGCGAAGGGTTAAACGAAACCGAACTGGCCGCGCGGGTCACGCGCGATTCAATGATTGGTACGCGTCTTCTTTAAACGGAGCATAGCCATGAATAATATCCATGATTGCGGCGGCATGCAGAATTTAGGCCCAATAGACATTGAAGCAGACGAACCTAATTTTCACAGCGATTGGGAAAAAGATATTTTCGCCACCACGCTGGTGTTTTTTATGAGCGGAAAAATCGTGCTTGATGATTTTCGTTACGAGATAGAGAAGATGACGGTGACGGAATATCTGCAATCCAGTTATTACGAACACTGGCTGTTCGCGATTGAACAATTAATGTGTAAGACCGGTGTCTTCACCGAGCAGGAATTACAACAGCGTCTCGCCGAACTCTCCGCCTGAGGACACAAGATGAATACATATACCCCACAGGGTTATCTTGATTTAATTACCACCCCTCCTAACTATCATCGCCCGGTCGAGGTCGCGCCTGAATACCAGCCTGGCGATACCATCATGACGCACAACTTGAATCCGCTGAGTCATACCCGTCTGCCCCGCTACGCGCGCGGTAAGAAAGGAGTGATTGTTGAGAATTACGGCGCCTGTGTTTTCCCTGACACACTGGTCGCCGAACAGCAGGAAAAGCCGCAATACGTTTATCTGGTCAAATTCAGCGCCAGCGAGTTGTGGGGGGAAACCCATGAGAATTTCAGCGTCCATCTCAGCGTCTGGGCCGATTATATTCAGGGCAAAATCGAGGATGCGCCACATGGATGAATTAAACGCCATCATTGCTCAAGTCAGCGAAGCCGATCCGGCCTTTGCCCAGCCCTGGGAAGCGGATGCTTTTGTGATTGCTGTTGCCCTGTCACAGCGCGGTTATTTTAGTTGGCCGCAATGGGTAGAACAATTTGCCAGCGAGATCCGCACGGCCCCACAGCGCAGCGATGAAAGCGCGCACACCGCCTACTATCGCCAATGGTTGAGCTGTCTGGAAAAAATGCTGTCACAACACCAGTTGATCACGGTGTCGGAACTGTTGATGCGTGAAGATCAGTGGCGTCAGGCATTCCTCAACACCCCACACGGCAGCCCGGTAGAGTTAGCCGCCGCGGCATGCCCACCCGACCATCCACACCATCATGAACACCACCACCACCATGATCATCATCACGACGCGCAGCCCGTTATTGAACCCCTGAGCGTGTTTGCCGCCCTGAGCTGATGAAGGAGCTTGCATGAAAGTGCTGAGTAACAAGCAAAAAGGCGGTGCGGTGATTGGCGGTGCGCTGCTGTTTAATCTGCTGGTGATCGGGACCGCCCTGGTCACTTTTCAACACTCACCCGCTGCTTTAAGCGTGGCGCTGCTTGCCTACCTGTTTGGTTTGCGGCATGCCGTTGACGCCGACCACATCGCCGCCATCGACAATGCCACGCGCAAGTTAAGTAATGAAGGCAAAAGCCCTTTTACCGCAGGCATGTGGTTTTCACTAGGCCATGCCTCAGTGGTGTTGGTTGCCTGTCTGATCTTTGCCTTAACCACTCAACCGTTGCAGCAGATGTTTCCCGGTGTGAAAGAGATTGGCGGCATGGTCAGCACGCTGATCTCAGGCGCTTTTTTACTGCTGCTCGCCTGGGCCAACAGCCGGACCCTGTGGCAATGCTTTAAAAAACGCCAGTGGCTACTGCAGGGCCATACCGCGTTGCAGCCCGATGAAGGTCATCATCATGGGGTATTGACCCGACTGTGCGCGCCGCTGTTCCGCATGGTGAGCAAGAGTCATCACTTGTTCCTGATCGGTTTTCTGTTCGGCATCGGCTTTGATACGGCGACCGAAGTGGCGATTTTTGGCATGTCCGCCAACCACGCCGCAGGCGGTGAGGCTATGCTACACATCATGCTAATGCCACTGTTGTTTACCGCAGGCATGATGTTGATCGACACGACCGACGGCGTGATGATGTTGAAGCTGTACCGCTGGTCGCAGTTTGATCCGCTGCGCAGCGTTAATTACACCATCGCCATCTCCTCACTGTCGATCATCGTGGCCTTCGCCATTGGGTGTTACGAGGTCTCGACGGTGTTGCAATTGAATATCCTGCTTTCACCCGCACTGGATGGCGTGATGGAAGCGGTCATCAGTCAGATGGGTTGGGTGCTGATCGCCAGTTCAATTGGCGTGTGGCTGCTGTTTTCGCAGCGTGCCCGGCGGCGAGACGTCGCTTAAAAGATTGATTGTCATGCTGGGGCACATATTCTTGTGCCCCATTCACTAAACTCTCCTCTCCACCGAAGGTGTTAATGAAGAATCACCTTCGCGACCAAGAATATTCTGAGCATCAGTCCATTTCCAAAATATGCTGCCAAAGTGTAAGCACTAAGTTGAAACTAATAATCATTCTCACTAAGGTGTTTCCACTTTTTCTCCTCTACAAGGAAGTGGTTGAATACCATGGCAAAGCCTCACTACGCCCGTTCTCTGCTGAGCACATTCATCACAGCAGCACTCTTCATTCCTGCGGTTCAGGCCGATGAAAACCCGATTACTGAACCCACACCCAATGCGTCAGGTCAGCAGAAAGCACTGACTATTTCGGATAAGAAAAGCACAAGCGATAACACCATGGTGGTAACCGCCCGAGAGCAAACATTACAGGCACCTGGCGTCTCCACCATTGACAGCTCGGCGATTAAAAAGCACCCGATTCAGCGTGATGTCGCGGAAATTATTCGCACCCAACCGGGGGTGAATTTGACCGGTAATTCGAACAGTGGTCAGCGAGGTAACAATCGTCAGATTGATATTCGCGGCATGGGGCCGGAAAACACCCTGATTTTAATTGATGGCATGCCGGTCAGCAGCCGTAATTCAGTACGCTATGGCTGGAGCGATGAGCGTGACACCCGTGGGGATACCAACTGGGTGCCGCCGGAGATGATTGATCGTATCGAAGTCATTCGCGGTCCAGCGGCAGCGCTCTATGGCAATGGCGCGATGGGTGGCGTGGTCAATATTATCACTAAGCCCGCCACCGATGAATGGCATGGTAATTTCAATACCTACTTCAATGCGCCAGAACATAAAGATGAAGGAGCCACCAAGCGTTATAACGCCAGCCTCAGCGGCGCACTGGCCGATAATCTTACATTACGGCTATACGGCAACTGGAATAAAACCCAGGCCGATGCGCAGGATATTAACGAAAGCCATACCACTCAGCGCATCGGGGCTTATGCCGGCAGTTATCCTGCCGGGCGAGAGGGGTTTATTAATAAAGATATCCACTCTGCCCTGCGCTGGGAATTTATGCCACGTCAGGCGCTGGAACTGGATGCCGGTTTTAGTCGTCAGGGCAACCTATATGCAGGTGATACCCAAAACACCAATACCAATGCGTTAGTACAAAAGTATTACGGCAAAGAGACCAATGTGCTTTATCGCCAAACCCTGAGCCTGAAATATACCGGTGCCTGGGATGACGGCGTGACCACCAACAACTATGTGCAGTTTGAGAAAACGCGCAATACCCGACTCAATGAAGGATTGTCGGGGGGGATTGCCGGGATCTTCAACGCGTCCGATGAAGGCTTCTCCACGATTACGCTGTATGACACTAACCTGCACTCAGAGGTCAACATTCCGCTTGATGCCTGGGTGAGTCAGACGCTGACGTTCGGTGCGGAACTGAATCATCAGGCAATGCGCGATCCAGCCTCCAATACAGAAACCACCACTGCCGGTGGTGCAGTGAACGGTATATCCAGTGATGGCCGCAATCTTTACAGCTCCGCCGATATTTATGGTATCTACACCGAAGACAATATCGAACTCACCGACTCCACACGCCTGACACCGGGCATTCGTTTCAATCATCAGAGCATCAGTGGCAGCAACTGGAGCCCAGCACTGAATCTGTCGCAAGAACTTGGTGATGACTTCACGCTGAAACTCGGCATCGCACGAGCCTGGAAAGCCCCTAATCTGTATCAAACCAATCCCAACTACCTGCTGTTCAGTAAAGGCCAGGGCTGCTATGCCAGTGCCAGCTACTGTTATTTGCAAGGTAACAGCGATTTGAAGGCAGAAACCAGCGTCAATAAAGAGATTGGTATTGAGTACCACCATGATGATATTCAGGCCGGATTGACCTGGTATCGCAATGACTATCACGACAAAATTGAAGGCGGTTATAACCCCGAATACAACAACGGCACTTCCGATGTTTATAAGTGGGAGAATGTGCCGAAAGCCGTGGTACAAGGTCTGGAAGGTACGCTGAATTTCCCTATCAGCGATGCGTTATCCATGAAGAACAACTTCACCTACATCATCGATAACGAGAATAAAACCACGGGCGATTATCTGTCGATCATCCCGAAATATACCATTAACTCCACGCTGGACTGGCAGGCAACCAACGATCTGTCCGTGCAGGGCACGCTGACCTGGTATGGTCGTCAGAAACCCAAGAAGCTCAACTACAAAGGCGAAGCCACTTCAGGTAGTGAAACGCGCCAGGTTTCCCCTTATGCGCTGGTCGGCATGAGCGCCACATATAGCGTGACCAAGTATCTCGATGTCACGGCAGGTATCGATAATCTGTTCGATAAACGTCACTTCCGTGAAGGCAATGCGCAAAGCACCGGCAATGCTACCACCGGGGCTTATTTGTGGGGTGCAGGCGCCAATACCTATAACGAGTCAGGAAGGACGTACTATATGGAACTGGGCATGCATTTCTGATTGGAACATCGACGGTCATCGCCATTAGGTGACCGATCCCTTTGTAAGGTGCGTAAGCGTGCGCACCCTTTAACCCGCATTTAGGATCTCAATGTACCTGCGATTTTTAACTGTTTTTCGGCCTTTAACATTGCTGCTCTTATTCATTAGCAGCAGTTTATACGCTCGCCCGGATATGACCCCACTCGGACCCAACATTGCCGATAAAGGCTCGGCCTTTTACCATTTTTCTACCCGCATGTTCGACTCTGCCGATGGCATGCGACACTACAAAGTCTGGATCGGCCTGCCTGACAAAGCCCCGCCGCCAGCAGGCTATCCGGTGATCTATATGCTGGATGGCAATGCGGTAATGGATAAACTGCAGGAGCCGCTGCTGGAAAAACTGTCAACGGATAATCCGCCAGTGTTAGTGGTGGTAGGCTATCAAACCACACTGCCGTTTGATGTGAAGTCTCGTACCTTTGATTACACGCCGCCCGATAAAGAGCACGGCGAGGCCGGGTATACCTTTAGCCGAGGTCGAACCGGTGGCGGCAGCGTGGCGTTCCGCACTCTGCTGGAGCAGCAGATCGCCCCCGCAGTGGAGCAGGGTTTAGCGATTAACACTAAACAGCGCGCGTTGTGGGGCCACTCATACGGGGGGTTGTTTGTGCTGGACAGTTATCTCTCGTCGCACTTCTTCACGCGTTTCTACGCCACCAGCCCTTCCATCGGTCAGGGCTATTTTTCATTGCTGAGTCAAATGCAGGGGCTGGAGCCGGACCAGACTCAAGCAAAAGATCTGACGCTGATGGAAGGGAACGGCGATCGCCGTCGTGACAGCAATACCGCCGAACCCGACGTGCTGCGTGCGGTGCGTTCGACCGTCAATCGCATGGCCTCAAACGGCATTGCGGCACGCTATCAGCTTTATCCGGGACTGACGCATGGGCAGATGTTCGGAGCCTCGCTGGAAAATACCCTGAGCAAGGTTGCTCAGGATAAATAATTGCTGGCTGGCATAGACGGCGTTAACTTCCGTTATTTCGGTGCGCATTTCTGCGCACCTCCCATCAATTAAAAAACTTAATATCCGTTGGCGTGGAGATTTTCGCCGCATCGCCAGCTGCTTTTAACTCACCGCTATTCTCATTGAAATGGAACAGGGAAATATTGTTAGTAAACACATTGGTCACATAGAGATATTTTCCGCTGCCATCAAAAGCAAAGGCGCGGGGTTCAATGCCGTTGACCTGATAACTCACCGGTTTGCCTGGCATGCCATCCGCCTCAATTTTAAACACCAGCAATTTATTATCAGAGCCACGATTGGCCGCGATAATATATTTACCGTTTGGGCTGAGAATAATTCCCCCACCGCTGCGATATTCAGCACTGCTGTTTTCGCTGTTCAGCTTAATATGAGCAGCCGGTTCCAGACGATCGTCCTTAACCGTAAACACCACCATTTCACCGGCCATTTCGGTGGTCACATACGCATGCTTACCGTTCGGGGCAAACACCATATGACGCGGCCCGGACCCGGCAGTGAAAGTCACATCGCGGGCGCTATCCGCTTCCAGCGGCTGGGCCTTATCGGCGTGATAACGGTAAGCGTGCAACTTATCTCCACCGAGATCGGCCGCGTAGAGCACCTTACCATCATGGGTAAAGGTGGTGGAGTGCGCATGACCGCCATCCTGACGCCCTTTAACCGCACCGGTTCCGTGATCAAACGGGAAATGCTGTACTTGCTCGCCCAGTTTGCCATCGTGATGAATCGGGAACACTGACACCCCCGCACCGCCCTTCGCCACCGAATAGTTCGCCACAAACAGGAATTTACCGTCTGGGCTAATGGTGGCATGGGTTGGCTGCTGGCCGTGGCTATCCACCACATTTAGCACCTGCACCTTTCCGTCTTTGGCAATACTCAGTGCAGTAACGGCCCCGGCATTCTCTTCATTGGTGGTGTAGGCAAAACGACCATCGTGTGATTTCACAATCCATGACGGACTTTTCATTTTGATTACATCAACAGGCGTCAAGGTGCCGTCACTGTTTACTTTCAGGCGATATAAGCCTTCGCTGGGATGATCCGGTTTTTGCTCTAAAGGCGCATCAGGAATCGACGTCCAGGTTCCCACTAATGCTGTTTGATGATGTTCCGCGGCATTTGCCATAGCGCTCCCCGCCAGTGAAAAAACAGCTAAGGATAATGCCATGGTTATGTTTGTGGCTAAACCGCTGCGTACGGCTTTTTTATTTCTATTCATGTGAATACCCCACCATAATCGGAATGTTTAACGACTATACCCAAAATAATTCGAGATTCAGGAAGGCGGCAAGTGCATGAATCCTCTGGAGCTTACTGAAGTAAGTGACTGAGGTGAATGCACGTAGCCAACGCACCTGCAACTTGAAGTATGAAGGGTATATAGTGGGATTAATTTGAATAACGCCCGGCCAGGGTGACCGGGTTCACAATAACGCAGATTAATATTTAGGAAATCGTGCCATTTAATTCTGGCTCATCGCGATCCAGGGTAAATATCTGCCAGTCAACCTGTTCAGCATGCAGCGTAAATAGGGCGGTCGCCAGCGTATTCTCATCATCGGGGTCCTGCGGCGAGAGCCGATAAATCGGCAGCACGGCATCATGCTGGTCAGACAGAATTGCTTTCGCTGCAACACCATCAAGCTGCGTTTGCGTCTCTTGCCACTCAATTAAACGTTGCTGGCGTGAACCTGAGCTTGCGGTAATCACCTGCTCCACTGCAGCCAGTTGCGGATGGATAAGATGGTTGGCATGGGCAAATATCCCGGTCAACGGCATCACGGAACATCCTGACCCCGTCGCTTCAACACTGAACAGGCGGCTATCGCCCATTTGTCCCAGCGTATGATGGAATGCCCCGGCACGCGGTTCGGTGGTGAGAATGGCAATCGCCTCGTCCAGGGTGGTCGCATTGAGCGCTGCGCGCGCCAGAATCTGGCGCGGCATGCCATCAGGACGGTGCAGCGCACGAATATTATTGACCGTGTTCACCGCTCCCTTCTCGTTGACCGCAACGGTGTGACCGCAGATCGAACCCGGATAGGCAAAACTGGTGAAGGCAAGTCCAGCATCAGGCGTGATGCTGACAATGGCACAGTCATCACGCAGTTGCGGGAAACCGTCTTCATTGTGCGCGATAATCAACTCGCCATTGGCGCCTTTCCCCGCCACCGTGGTACAGCCATCCGAGGTGGAACGTACCAGATCGCCACGACAGTTCCAGGCAAACACCTCATCAATCGGTGCCTGCAAACCTTCAGCCAGCCCGACCAACTCTTGCCAGATGAGTGGATACTGCGCCTCAACCTGCTGGCGCATGTTGACGGTCTGTGGCGCATCTTTCATGGCGATAACGGTTTGCCACAGCGCCGTTTGCGTCAGCTTGTGATGCCAGGCCGTGCGGCCAAATTCACCCAATTGCTGACCCACAGCGAAAGCGGAACCACGAATTGCGAGTTTTTTCATATTGTTATCATTCACTTCTGTTCAGGATACCTCACGAGGTCGGATTGCTCCGACCTGGCAGGATTATTTTGGCTGTTTATTAAACCACTTCACGTAGATCTTGCTATAAGTACCGTCAGCGCGCAGCGCCTGCAGTGCAGCATTGACTTTCGGCGTCAGGCTGCTGTTTTTCTGCATGGCAAAACCATACTGCTGCGGCAGAATGCTATCGGTTTCACCGGTGGATTTCACCTTGCCATCACCCGCTGTTTTCACGTAATAGAGCACGTTAGGTGAGTCATGCACCACCGCGTCAAGGTTACCCGCCTGCAGGTCAAGATAGGCGTTATCGATATTCGGGAATTCAACGTAGTTCGCTTTATATTTGCTCTTCATAAAGCTGGCCGCAGCTGTACCCTGCTTCAGCCCCACTTTTTTTCCAGCCAAATCGCTGAATTTCGTGATGCTGTTATCACCACTTTTAACCGCCATTAATAAGTCGGCATCATAATAGCCGTCGCTGAAATCTACTACCTGCTTACGGGCATCCGTAATGGTAATGCCTGCCATAGCGACATCCAGATTACGTGATTGCAGTCCAGGAATTAAACCGCCGAAATCCATTGGGCGTAATTCGTAACTGACTTTCATCTTTTTCGCGATGGCATCCCACAGATCGATATCAAAGCCGACATATTTATCGCCCTGTTTAAATTCAAAGGGAACAAAGGCGGTATCCACACCGACGGTTAATTTATCCTGTGCCATGGCAACAAAACTGGCAGAACAGGCCACCAGTGCTAACGTAACTTTTAATTTTGAGAAAAATGCAGACATAATAACCCTCAGCGTCAGTGGAACAGCATGCAGTGAATGTCACCCGCGAATAAATTCATGGGTATCAGGGAGTTAATTCATTTAAAAATAAGGCGTAGCAGGTACGCCTTATTAAACCGAGAGCTTACGCAGGAATAATATGATCCTGCGTGTCGGGTACTGGCGTCTGCGCGCCATTCATTATCATCGAGAGAAAACTGTAATAACCGTTAATGCCGATCAGATCCACCACCCCTTTTTCGCCCCATAAATCGATGGCTTGCTGCCAGGTGGCGTCACTGACTTTTTGCTGCTGGTGCAGTTGCTGGCAGAAGTGGTAAATCACCCACTCATCCGGCTGTAAATCTTCCGGCAGCTGTTTTGCGTTAATCGCCTCTACCGCTGCGGCTGAAATGCCTTTTTCACGGGCAATCGGTGCATGTATCGCCCACTCCACCGGCTGCGACCAGTGGCGCGCCGTCATCAAAATCGCCAGTTCCGATAAACGCTGGCCGAGCGCACTGCGGTAGCGCAAATATTCCCCCATGCGCTGCGCGTGTGCCATCAACTCAGGACTGCGCAACAGTGGTTCAAACGGGGGCAACAGCGCACCGCGCGGCCCATTGATGATCTCTTGCGCCAGTGGACGTTGCTGATCGTCCCACTGGTGTTCCGCCAAAGGCGGTAAGCGGTTAATCATAATTTGCTGGTCTCTTCACGAATCACCACGCTCAGGGTATCGACCACAAAATCGAGCTGGCTTGGGGTGATAATAAACGGAGGTGCGATCAGAATATGGTCACCATATTGTCCGTCAATCGTTCCGCCCATCGGATAAACCAGCAATCCGCGTGCCATGCAGTTGGCCTTAATTGCCGCATGCAGTTTCAATGCGGGA
Organism: Pantoea sp. CFCC18177; assembly: GCF_059412425.1. NCBI lineage: Bacteria > Pseudomonadati > Pseudomonadota > Gammaproteobacteria > Enterobacterales > Erwiniaceae > Pantoea > Pantoea sp. CFCC18177. The sequence goes on along the minus strand of NZ_JBNBPL010000021.1, from coordinate 67,436 downwards.
TCAAAAGGGGTTTTACTCTCTTTGTCGCGCACCAGTTCAACCCCGGCGAATAAACCACGACCGCGTGTATCACCCACGTGCGGTAAATCACCCAAAACCTCACGCAGTGCGTTTTGCAGATATGCGCCCTGCTGTTTCACCGCATCTAACAGGTTATCGCGCTCAATCACCTGTTGTACGGCCAGTGCAGCCGACGCGGCGGTGGCGTGACAAATATAAGTGTGACCATGCTGGAACAGTCCGCTACCCGCTTGCAGCGCTGACACAATCTTTTCGCTCGCCAGCACGGCGCCAATGGGTTGATATCCGCCCCCTAACCCTTTGGCGATGGTGACCAAATCGGGTATCACGTCGTCTTGCTCAAAGGCGTGCAGGGTGCCGGTGCGTCCCATACCGCACATCACCTCATCCGCGATGTACAAAATGCCGTATTTGTCGCAGAGCGAACGCACTCCTTTCAAATAGCCAGGCGTGGGTGGCGTCGCGCCGGTGGTGGCACCGACCACCGTCTCTGCACAGAAGCCAATGATCGTTTCCGGGCCAGCATCCAGAATTGCCTGCTCCATTTCGTTTAACAGACGTGTGGTGTATTGCTGTTGGCTCTCGTCCGCACGACGGTCGCGATACTCATTGCAGGCCGACACGCGAATCACATCAATCAAAAGCGGCGCGAACTGACGACGACGCCATTCGTTGCCGCCCACCGCCAGCGCCCCCAGCGTGTTGCCGTGATAGCTCTGCTTACGTGCGATAAATTTGGTGCGTGACGGTTGGCCGATCTCAACAAAATACTGACGGGCCAGTTTTAGCGCGGTTTCAACCGCTTCCGAACCGCCAGACACGAAGTAGGCATAGTTAAGATCGCCCGGCGCGGTGCGAGTCAACTGCTCAGCAAGTTGTTCGACCGTGTCACTGGTGAAAAAGCTGGTGTGGGCATAGGCCAGTTGATCGATCTGGCGATGCATCGCTGCCAGCACATCAGGATGGGCGTGCCCTAAGCAAGAAACGGCAGCGCCACCGCAGGCATCAAGATACTGTTTTCCCTGTGCATCGAAGATGTACGCCCCTTGTGCGCCTTTCGCCACGGCGGGCGTGGTGCGCAAACTGCGGTGGATGATGTGGCTCATAACTGGGTCCTGCTCCTGAATACGCTACGGTAGTTAAGCGCATCTTGCAGGATCCATTTGAATCACGTCAACGCAATTATGATTCAAATGCATTCTATTTTCTTATGACGGATGCAAATGAATCATTTATCAGGATTTGCCGGGCACCACGTAAGCACCAGAATCGATCAGATAGCGTTCGGCACTTTCGATTTTGTTGACGGCTTCGCGGCCATGGCGAGCGACCAGCATCGCCAGTAAACACTCTGCCAACCCCATGCCAGAGACCACTGAAGGGAAAAATGATGGGCTATCAATGGAGAACAGCAGCGTACAATCGGCAGCTTGCGCCAGAGGTGAAACCGGGGAATCGGTGATAGCAATAATCTTAGCCCCCGCGTCTTGAGCCGCGTGTAATACATCCAAAGACTCACGTGAGTAAGGCGCAAAACTGGTCAACAGCACGCAATCTTTTGCCGTCAGTTCACGGGTAAATACTTCAATATTGCTCGCCAGGCCATCAATCAGTGATACCTGACGGTTAAACAGCCGATAGACGTAAAACAGTGACCAGGCGATAGGGAAACTGGCGCGAAAGCCACAGATATAGACATTGTCTGCTGCATCCAGCAGCGTCACCGCTTGCTCCATCGCCTGATGATTCTCATTGCGCGTATACCCCAGGTTGGCTTGATGCGCCTGGAACACCTCTTCATACAGCTGCGGCTGAGTGCCTTTAGCAATCAGTTTCTCCGCTTTGGATACGTATGTATCATTGCGCAGACCGATGTCATCAATGAAAGCATCTTTGAGTTCACCCCAGCCGTTGTAGCCCAGTCTCTGGGCCAGTCGCAGCAGCGTCGCGGGTTTGACGCCCGCCTCACTGGCAAAGGCACGCATTGATTGCACCACCAGTTGATTGGCATTTTGCAGTGAGAATTCGGCGGCGCGTTGCAGTTCAGGCGACAATACACTGAACTGGCTGACAATATTTTCCCGAAGATTCATGGCGTTTGGTCATTGGTAACGGATGGATGCATATAACCATAATTGGGACGATGAGAAAACAGCGTGCAAACAATTGCGCAATTCTTTCCAATACCGCTTTCCTCAGCACGTGCTTTAATGCCGTCAACACCATAAATACAGAACGGATTGTTCGCTATGCTGCAGTTTTCAAATGGTTTTTTACTGAGTTTATCGCTGTGTTTGGATATTGGGCTGGCCAATATCGCCATGATCACCCTGGCGATGCAACGAGGTTACTTTCACGGCTTCTGGCTCGGCATTGGGACCTGCGTGGGCGATCTGATTTACGCCTTGCTGGCGCTAGCGGGCATGGCCGTGGTACTGCAGTTCACCGCCGTGCGCTGGGTGCTGTGGATTGGCGGAGGACTCTTGTTGCTGTGGTTCGCCGCAAAGATGCTGATCGCTGCACTGCGCAAAGATGCCACCCTACCGCAGGCAGAGCAGCAGCCCTATCGTTCGCTACTGCGTGAATTCCGTCGTGGTGTGGTACTGGCGATGTCATCCCCGACCGCCATCCTCTGGTTTGCCAGTGTCGGAGGCGCACTAATAGCCCGAATGGGGCACGGCAGCGTGAACGCGACATCATCGTTCCTCAGCGGATTCTTTATTGCGGGTGTGGTCTGGACCTGCGTGCTGTGTCTGGTGGGCAGTATGGGGGGGAAATTGCTGGGTCAGCGCCTGCTGAAGTATTCGTATCTCGCTTCGGCGCTGATTTTTTGTTATTTCGCGGCCTATGTGATGGTGTCAGGCTATCGGGAATTTATCCTGCGCTGAGGCGATCTGTTGCGCATAGTGATGCGGTGTGGTGCCCATCACTTTGCGAAACGCGTTGATAAAGTGGCTCTGATCGTAGAACCCTAGCTGCAGTGCCGCCTCCTGCGGATGCACCCGCTGACGCAGCAGATCGCGGGCCCGATGCAAGCGCAACTGCATGTGATACTGCAACGGCGGCATACCGGTTAGTTGGGTAAATCGACGCACCAGATGGTATTTACTCAACCCTGCTATCTGCGCCAATGCCTCCAGCTGCGGCTTCTCGTGCAGATGCTCACGCAGAAACTTTTTTACCTGCTGGATAATCTGCACATCTCCCTGCTGCAAACTGGCCTCATCATCCAGCAACTCTCCACACAACCACAGCAGCTGTTGTTCCAGCAAGCTTTCATCGGCCTCGCGAGCCAGTTGGTCAAAGCGACAAATGGCCTGAAACAGGCGAACGTCGTTGAACACCCCTTCACGCAGTGCGGGCGCTTCTGCTGTTCCCAGCAGATTGCTTAACGTCGATTGCGCCAGGTGCAGGCTAATGAAGCTTACCGCCTCAAGGCTAAACTGAGAGGACTGAATGGAACTCGGGTTATACAGGGTGACCTGTCCGGCGAACACTTGTTCGACTTTGCCATCCAGCCAGATCTCTTCACGACCGCTCAGATTGGCGCAAATCACATATTCATCATGCAGATGACGCGGAAAGCGACTGCCGCTGGCACTGACGCGCGAAGATTCAATGCCGTTACGGCTAAACCAGTCAGAAGAGGTGAGCGACACGTAACCACCAAGAGCAAGGAGGAGTGCGTTATAACAGCATCGCCAGGGGGAAATTGCAAACTGATGTGGTTGCCATATTAGCGTAATGAGTGTGAGTTAAGAACTCAGGCTGCTTTTTGAAAAGAGGCCTTTATTTACAGTGCGGCCCCAGACGGCGTTATCGCCAGCCTCTTAACTGACGAGCATTACGCCATAAATGGCACCCATGGAAAATTGGGGGTGGATTTTCGTCAGGTGCGCATTAATGCACACCTGATGACTTAGATACCGGCAATGCGCTTTAAATCCGCTTCCGCACCCGGCGCGACAGCCAACACTTTAGCTCCTTTCAGCAGCCGTTCGCCTTCGGTGTTAAATGGGTGATACCAGCCGCCCGCCTCTTTCACCAGACAATAGCCTGCCAGGCAATCCCAGGCGTGCATATAGGGTTCGAAATAGCCCACCACACGGCCTGCGGCCACCCATGCCAGCATCAATGCACCCGAGCCGATGCGGATAAAATTGCCACCGGCCTCCAGCAGTGAGGCCAGCAACTTGCCCACTTCCTCGGGACTGACATAGCTGTTGGCACCAAATCCGGTGACATGATTTTGCAGTGTACGCGAAGGGTCGACCTGCAAGCGACGACCGTTCAACGTCGCTCCCTGACCCAAGGCCGCCACATAACACTCCTGATAGGTCGGTGCGTAAATCACCCCAATCACCGGCACGCCATCATGCAGCACCGCCACTGACACACACCAGTTTGGCATCCCGTTCAGGAACGGACTGGTGCCATCAATCGGATCTACTACCCAGGTATAGCCCGATGTACCGGCCTGCAAACCGTACTCTTCACCCAGAAAACCATCGTCGGCAAACTGTGCACGAATCTGCTGATCGATCATCTGTTCCACTTCACGGTCTGCGCGTGACACCACATCCTGCAAATCATGTTTGGTTTCCACCACCAGCGTGTCGCGGTGATGGAAATACTCCAGTGCCTTCTCGCCGCCAGCGCGTGCCACTTTCTCTGCCAAAATCAAACGGGACAGCAAAGCTTCATTTACCGAGTCGCTCATTATTCATCCTTAACTTAACCGGCAATCAGGGCTAATCCCTGAGGTTTAAAATCAATCGCTACCGTTGAGGTCAGGGGCAGTTTTTGCTCCATCTGCGCATCAACAATAAACAGCGAACCCAATTCCGTTGCCACTTCATACTCAATGTGATCGCCCAGCCAGGTACTGTGCGTCACTTCACCTTGTAGTGCGCCCATGCCCGCTTCATTCAAGGTGATAAACTGCGGGCGCACCGAGAGTTGTGCCGTACCCGGCTGCACGCCGTTACTGCGTATGCGGTAGCGTTGGTTGCCCAACTTCACCAGCGCATCACTGCCCTCAAGCTGCTCGACTTCACAGGGCAGGATATTGGCTTCACCCATAAAATCAGCGATAAACACCGAGTTCGGGGCGTGATAGAGGCTTTCTGGCGCACCCTGCTGGGCAATATCCCCCTCTTTCATGACAATAATTTTATCAGACACTGCCAAAGCTTCTTCTTGATCGTGGGTGACATACACCGCGGTGAAGCCAAGCCGTTGTTGTAAATCGCGAATATCGGTGCGCACCCGACGGCGCAACCGCTCATCCAGATTGGATAACGGTTCATCCAACAGCAGCACTTGCGGCTCTAATACCAAGGCGCGTGCCACGGCGATACGCTGCTGCTGCCCACCAGACAGCTCAGACGGCAGACGATTACCCTGCGTCTCCAGTCCGACTAACTTTAACCCTTCACGCGCGCGGTCTTGCGCTTCCTGCTTCTTCATCCCGGATGACTGCAACCCATACATGATGTTGTCGAACGCACTCATATGGGGGAACAGCGCATAGGATTGAAACACCATCGCCACATCACGTTCGTTAGCTGGAAGGTTAGTCACGTCCTTGCCACCAATCAAAATGCGTCCTGAAGTAGGATGTTCAAGACCCGCCAACAAACGTAACGTAGTGGTTTTGCCACACCCAGAGGGACCGAGCAGCGTCACCAGTGTACCTGGCTCCACGGTCAGCGAGAGATCCGGCAACGCATTAAAACCTGCAAAACGTTTTGTCACATGTTCAAACACCACCGAACCGGCTTGAATGCGGGTCATAGGGCTCTCTCCTGAGTTAATGACGTCGAGGATGGGATAGCTGCCACGTCGACGGGACGTGCCACGCGACGTAAGCGACGCTCGCCTACCAGCCACTGGAACACACCAATAATCAGCAGCATCACCACAATCAGCACGGTGGAATAGGCAATCGCCACGCCGTATTCACCGTTCTCGACCAATCCCACGATGTAGGATGTCGCCATGTTGTACTGCGCGCTGACCAGGAAGATTACTGCGCTGATCGAAGTGATCGCGCGTACGAAGGCGTACACCAGCGCTGCGCTGATGGCCGGTTTCAGCAAAGGCAGCACCACTTTACGTAAGGTGCGGAAACTGTTGGCACCCAGGGTTAAAGAGGCTTCATCAAGACTTTTATCGAGTTGACTCATGGCCGCAATGCCCCCGCGCACGCCGACCGGCATATTGCGGAACACAAAACAGGCAATCAGGATTAACGCGGTGCCGGTGATCTCCAGCGGTGGCAGGTTATAGGCCATCACATAACTCACCCCAATCACCGTGCCGGGGATGGCAAAGCTGAGCATCAGCAAGAACTCAAACGTCTGGCGACCGGCAAACTTCTGTCTGACGATGAGCCAGGCGGTCAAGAGGCCAACTATGGCGGTCAACGGTGCAGCAATCAGCGCAATCTCTAGCGTGGTCCAGAATGAGTTCCATGCCACCCCGCTCCACAACAGATGCCCCTCACTAAAGCTGACACGGAAGGCGCGGACATAATGTTCGATGGTCAATGCATCGTTTAATCCCCACGACTGCACGAATCCCCCCACCACGATCATGCCGTAGATGACTAAGGTGAAGATCCCCCACGGAATCACCATGCCGTACACGCTGTAACGCAACACGCGTGGGAGCTGTCCATGTTTTCCACCGTCACCTTTACCGGTGACCGTGGCAAAGTTTTTGCCGCCCAACCACCAGCGTTGCAGGACAAACGCCGCCAGCGTGAAGCACAGCAGGATCATCGCCAGCACAGCCGCACGACTCGGATCGTTCTGTGCGCCGACTACCGAGAAGAAAATCTCCGTGGAAAGCACGCCATGGCTGCCGCCTAATACCATCGGATTGCCAAAGTCGGCCATGCTTTCGATAAAGCTGATCAGAAAAGCATTCGCTAATCCCGGTGCCATCAGTGGAAGAGAGATGCGGCTGAACGTGCGCCAGCGGTTAGCGCGCAAGGTTTGTGACGCCTCTTCCAGCGAGGGACTTACCCCTTCCACTACGCCAATCAGCACCAGAAACGCAATCGGGGTGAATGACAATACTTGCGCAATCCAGATGCCGGTCATCCCGTACAACCAACGTCCAGGCTCGATACCAAACAGCGTCGCCAGATGTTCCGTCACTACGCCCGAACGCCCAAACAGCAAGATCAACGCCAGACCAATCACAAACGGCGGAGTAATGATTGGCAGGATGGTCAGCATGCGCAGCGCTTTTTTGCACGGCAGCGGCGTGCGCGTGGCGGCGAGGGCAAAGGCTAACCCGAGCAAGGTCGAGCCGCTGGCCGTCATCAACGCCAGCCACAGCGTACGCCACGCCGTACCACAGGTGCCGCCCTTAAGGCAGGCTAAGCTCCAGATTGAGGGATCCTGGAGATTGCTGATCAGCCCATCGGGTTTAAAACTGCCGTCCACATCCTGCACCGACACCACGAACATACTGAGCACCGGATAAAGCACAAACACACTGACCAGCGCCGTCAGTAACACCAGCGATGCGACGACAAAGGCGTCGCCCTTGAGCACGCCGCGTTCGGCAAGGGCAAAGGAGAACAGCAACAAGAAGGTGGTGAGCAAGACGATCGCACCGGCCCCCATGGCAGGTTGACCCTGAGCCAGCGTGCCAAACTGGTTTTCCAGCCACATCCAGCTCCAGCCGCTGTAACCGATAGCGTGGCCTTCGATGACCAGAAAAATTACCCCTAAAGCGCTAAACAGCAGCAGTAATCGGCTGCGCGCTCCTTGAGGCAATATGCCGCACGCGGCACACAGCCCAAACAACGCCAGTGCAACCACCAACCACGGATGTTCACCCAGCTGCCACAGCATGGGCGCATTGGCGGCATCACCCCATAAATTGAACAGCCAGCCGCCATCAAAAAAACCGCTTTCAAGGCTGTACCACGGCAGCAGTAACAGTGCCGTTGCGCCCAGTAATAGCGCAGCCGTGAGACGACGATTATTTGCGTTCATAAATACCTCGATCGGAGGATCCGGTGCGCATAAATGCGCACCCTACGACAACTTCAGCACTATTGTTTTGAACCGAAGTCATGACGAACGACATCACTGTGCGCTCGCACCGATCTCTTTATCCCAACGGCTCAACAAGGCTTTGCGTTTTGCCGAGTCGCCGTATGTTTTGAAGTCATAATCGATCAACTTAATGTTCTCGAAACGCGGCGCGTATTCAGAGATTTCAGCGATGCGGTTTGACGGTAACTGGAAGGATTTCGCCTCTTTCATGTGGGACTGCGCGGCAGCACTCAGCGCCCAGTCGTACCAGACTTTGGCGTTTGCCAGGTTGCGCGCGCCTTTCACGATCGACATCGATCCAATCTCATAACCGGTGCCTTCACACGGCGCCACGGTCTTTATCGGGAAACCATCCACTTGCATCGCCACTGCATCGTGCATAAACACAATGCCGACCGTGGTTTCACCGCGTGCCGCCGCTTTCACCGGCGCCGATCCCGACTTGGTATATTGCGAAACGTTAGCATTGAGTTTTTTCAGGTAATCAAAGGCTTTGTCTTCACCCATGATTTGCACCAGCGTGGCTAAGGTGTTGTAAGCCGTACCGGACGAATTGGGATTGGCGATCTGAATTTCCCCCTTGAAACCAGGGTCCAGCAGATCGGCCCAACAGGTGGGTTCTTTGAGTTTTTTATCCGCCAGCAACTTGGTGTTATAGCCCCAACCCAACGCCCCGGCATAAATCCCCACCGTGCGATAGCCCGAGTTTTCAGCCTGCTTCTGCGCCCAATCCTGCTGCTGATCCAGCAGCGGTGATTTATAGACTTGGGTTAACCCCTCCTCGGCTGCCTGCATATGCGGATCGCCCGTCCCCGCCCACCAGATATCGGTACGCGGATTACGTGCTTCACTGCGCAGACGTGCATAGGCTTCCCCGGCGGACAGGCGCACCATGCTAACTTTAATGTCTGGATGCTCCTGGCTGAAGATGCGGGTCATGTGCTCGCACACCACCACATCTGCCGAGCAGACCATATTAAGATTGCCCGCAGCGGACGCGGCGAAAGGGACAGCGGTGGAACAGAGGGACAGCGCAACGGCGATAGAGGTGGCTCGCATGGTGTTCTCCTTGGATTGTAGGGTGGTGCTTCACTGGCACCTTGTATTGCACGTGTGTGCAAAGTAGTAATGAACAAAAAATCAGCTGTCAAATAGCTTGCTGCGCAATTGATTGCCTATGTCACAAAAATGCAACAAATGAGATCTTGAACAGATTGCACAGCTTTGCAATCTGAGGCAGACTCATTTTCAGCCATAAGTTGGGGAGGAAGGCAGCATGCAAAATGAGAAAGCGGTGGTCAGTGCGCAGGATGTTGCCGAACGCGCTGGCGTGTCGCGCTCCGCTGTTTCTCGGGCATTTACCCCAGGCGCCAGCGTGTCACCTGCGATGCGCACGCGCGTGATGAAAGCCGCCGAGGAGTTGGGTTACCACGTCAATCATTTGGCGCGTGGGCTGGTGCGCAATCGTAGCGGTATCGTCTGTCTGGTGGTTTCGGAGATCGCCACCCCCTATCGCGCCAGCCTGGTACGCTGGCTGACACAATATCTGCAAGAGGCGGGTAAAATCGCCATGCTGATCAACACCGATCGTTCCGATAACAGCGTGTCAGCGGCGTTGCAGCAAGCGATCAATTTCCGCGCCGATGCCTCCATCATTCTCTCGGGCATGCCGGATCGCACCATCACCCGACAGTGTTTCCAGCATGGGCAGCGCATTATTTTAATTAACCGCGATGAGGATCTGCCTGGTTCACTCAGCATTCATCTTGATGCACAGCGTGCAGCCGCTACTGCCGTGATGGCATTCCAGCGTGCCGGTTGTCGGCATCTGGCGTTTGCCAATTCACTGGCGGGTACGCCGAGCCTGAAGAAGCGCGAAGCTGCGTTTATTGCGGAGGCTGAGCGTGTGGGATTGAGCGTCACGGTGGAGCGGTTTGGCACCACTTCATATGAAAGCGGTCAGATTCTCGCGCATCGTCTGCTGACGCAACCTCAACGCCCGGATGCGATATTTTGCGTCACTGACCTGGTGGCATGTGGATTGATGGATGAGGCGCGACATCGCTTTGCTCTGCGCGTACCGGACGATCTCTGTTTGATCGGTTATGACAACATCGCCCAGGCGGGTTGGTCCTCTTACAATCTCACCACCTTTGCCCAACCGGTGGAACAGTTTGCGCGGGATGCAGTGAACTGGTTGCAACGTACCGAAGCAGAAGAGCACGGTCTGACGCCGCAAAATGACCCACAGCATCACAGCCTGGTTTATCAGGCTGATGTGGTGTGGCGGGGATCGGTGCGCGGCGGATAACTCATTGCTGGCAGTTTGCCTTAATGACTCCACGCAGCCAGCGATGCGCGGCATCGTTCTCCAGCCTTGGATGCCACAGTTGTGACACTGTCATTTCGGGTGTGGCAAACGGCAGTTCGAACATCGCCAACCCTGGATGGTTTTTAATCAGTGGATGATGCTGTACCAGCGAATATGGCACCAGTGCCACCAGGTCAGAGTCTATCGCCAGCGCGACCGCCGTCGAGAAGGCAGGCACCACCGACACCACTCTACGGCTCAGCCCGGCCAGTTCAATGGCGTCATGAATAGGCCCACCCAGTTCGATTCGTCTTGAAGCGACGATGTGACCGAAGGTCGCCAACTGGCTAATATTCACCTGATTTGTCAACGGATGCCCGCTTCGCACCACCCCCACAAATCGGTCGCGAAACAGCGCCTGTAAGCGGATTTCCGGGCCCATATTGCCTAAAACACCGATTTCCAGATCGATATTACCCGCGCGCAAATCACGATCGCTTTTCTCCGGCTTACTGACGAAAACCAGCTGTACGTTTGGCGCTTGCGCAGCAACAGCGGCGATGAGTTTGCTGCCAAAGGCTTCAATAAACCCCTCATTGGTACGCAAGGTGAAACGGCGATCAAGTTGTGCCAAATCGAGTAATTCGGCATCAGGGCTTAACACGGCACGCGCTTCTCGCAAGGTGAGATGGGTGCGTTCGCGCATCGCCTCTGCGTAAGGGGTGAGCACCATATTGCGCCCCGCGCGCACCAGCAGCGCATCTCCGGTGGTGGCACGCAAGCGCCCCAATGTGCGGCTCATCGCCGATTCACTGAGGTTTAAGCGTCGTGCAGCCCCTATCACACTGCCTTCAATCAGCAGTGCATCCAGGGCAATCAGTAAATTCAGATCGGTATCATTCATCTTCGCTATCCTGCTTGATAGCTGTCCCTGTGACAAGGCGTCTGATGCAGGTTATCAATGCAAAGGCTGCGCGTTCCGCCTTCCCTCTCCACGCGCTAGACTTTTTCCTCATCGCATCCGGAGGAATACCTTATGAGAATATTACTGATTGGCGCATCACGTGGACTGGGCTTCGCTCTGGCGGAAAATATGCTGAAACGCGGAAACCAGGTGGTGGCCACGGGCCGCGCCCACTCAACAGACAAGCTGGCGCAACTGGCGGCGCAGTATCCGCAACAGTTAATCGTGGAGAGCGTGGACATCACCGAGCCACAACAGCTGGACGCGCTGTCTCAGCGGCTGGATAACGCCCAGTTTGACATGCTGTTTGTGAATGCCGGGGTGAAAAATGATGACCGGGAAACCATTGCCGACGTCTCCACCGAGGAGTTCACCCGCGTGATGGTGACTAATGCCCTTAGCCCGCTGCGCGTGATTGAAACCTTTAAAGATCGTGTCACGCCTCACGGCACCATCGCGGTGATGTCTTCGGGCCAGGGCAGTATTACCAATAACACCAACGGCAATTACGAGGTCTATCGCGGCAGCAAGGCGGCGTTAAATATGTTTATGCGCAGTTTCGCCGCGCGCAACCCAGACGAACGCACACTGTTGTTGATGGCACCGGGTTGGGTACAGACCGATATGGGCGGGCCAGAAGCGCGGCTGACCATCGACGAAAGCATTCCTAATCTGTTGGATACCATGGAATCTTACGCTGGACGCACCGGACTGCATTATCTGGATTATCTGGGGCGCGTGGTGCCGTGGTGAGGCCGCCAGCCCCGGTGCGGCCCCAGACGGCGTTATCGCCAGCCTCTAAACTGACGAGCATTACGCCATAAAGGGTGCCCCTACAAGAATGAATGTGGTCTTTCGTAGGGTGCGCATTTATGTGCACCTGGCTAGCATTTGCGTCGCAGCAATGCGCGCAGACGCTCACGCAACCAGACATTCGCAGGATCATCCTGCTGCGCATTGTGCCACAGCAGCGATAATTCATAATCCGGCATGGTGACCGGCACAGGAGCGGCTTCGAGGCCATACCGTTCACGCCACACAGGTTCCAGCCCTTGCGGTACGGTGGCGAAAATAGGCAACTGCTGTAACAGCAGCGGCAAACTGGCGAAATGTGGCGTGACGTAACGCACCCGCCGGGATTTGCCTAACCGCTGCAACTCACGGTCGAGCGCACTTTCACTCGCCCCACGATACGACACCAGCGCATGGTCATAGCGCACAAAGTGCGCCAGCGTGAGCGTTTTCACAGCAATCTGCTGCTGGCTCCACAGGGTACGAAACCCTGCACGCGCGATTTTTTCCCGTGTCAGGTCGCGGCTTACCTCATTGCCTACCGTCACCACCACATCTGCTTGCTGCTGCTCCATCAGCGGGATCGCTTGCCAGGGATCGGCCGCCACAACGTTGATATCAGTATTTGGCGCTGTGCGAGCCAACTCAACCAGTAAATCCGGCATCAGCCACTGCTCCAGCCAGTCACTCATGCCAATGCGGAACGTACGGCTATCCTGCAGCGGATTGAATGCCTGAGGCGTAAAAATCACCCGATGCAGATCCTGCATCAGCGGCGCAAATTGTTGTACCAATTGTTCAGCGCGCGGCGTGGGCGTCATGCCTTGTGACGTACGCACAAACAACGCATCGTTGAACATTTCGCGCAGTCTTTTCAACGCGGCGCTCACGGCCGGTTGTCCGAGGTAAAGCCGGTTCGCCGCCAGCGTCACGCTACGCACCTCAAACATCACCAACAGCACAATCACCAGATTGAGGTCGATACGTGAAAAATCATTTTCATTGATGGGGTGCATGATTTTAATCGATTTAATTAATGAAATTGCGCTCAGTATAGTGGTTTTCATCTGAAGTGATGAACCCTTAACTGGAGCCAACATGAACATTCGCGTAGGCGATTGCCTGATTGAAAAAGTTTCTGAACAGACCGGCAGCTTCCCTTTCGGCTCACTCTATCCCGCACACCGCGCGGAGATGAGTGATGACTTTGCTGCACAACTAGCCGAGGTGTCTATTCACAGTTGGGTAGTGCGTGCGGGTGAGGAAGTCATTGTGATCGACACCGCCACGGGCAATGGACGCAACCGCGATAACAAACCACTGTTCCACCAGCTGAATACCCCTTATGCCGAAAATTTGGCGCGTGTGATTGTTGATCCTGCATCCGTGACCCTGGTGTTGATGACACACATCCACACCGATCATGTCGGTTGGAACACACACTGGCACCACGGTGAGTGGCAGCCGATGTTTCCTAACGCGCGCTATATCTGCTCGGCCAAAGAGTTAATACAGTGCCAGCAGACGCCCGCGATGCAGGCGTTGTATCGCGACAGTATTCTGCCGTTAATTGAGCGCGGACAACTGGAGACCATCAATGTTGATCACTCCCCGCTGTTTGCAGGCGTACTGCGCTATATCGCCACACCGGGCCACAGTGTCGATCATGCCTCTATCGTGCTGGAAAGCGGCGGAGAATCGGCGATTTTTGCCGGGGATGTGATGCATCATCCGGTGCAGTTTCAACACCCACACTGGAACTCGCTGTTTTGTGAGGATTTACCGCTGGCCATCGCTTCTCGACAACGCGTTATAGACTGGTGCCGCCAACATCAGGCAATCTGGTTCAGTTCCCATTTTCACAGCAGCTCGTGTGGCCGCGTAGCGCCCGACGGGCAATGGATACCACTGGAGGATTAACCGGATGCAATACGCTGACTATCTCACCGCGTCACTCAGCAGCTTACAACAGACACTGCAAAGCGGCGCTGTCACTTCGCGCCAGCTGACAGAGTTTGCGTTGCAACGCATCGCGGAGGTGGATCAACCCCGTTACAACGCCATCACCTGGTTGTTTGCCGAGGAAGCGTTGGCAGCAGCCGATGCCAGTGACGCACAGCGCCAGCGCGGAGAATTGTCAGGGCAACTGGCCGGTATTCCTGTGCTGATCAAGGACAATATTGAAGTCAAAGGGTGGCCCACCAGCGCCGGTTCGGTGCTGCTACGTAACGTTATCGCCCACGAAGACGCGCCGCTGATCACCACGCTGCGCCAACAAGGCGCGATTTTAATCGGCAAAACGGCAATGCATGAACTGGCGGCAGGAATCACCGGTGCCTCATCGCTGAGTGGATTCACCCATAACGCCTGGCGCGAAGGCCGATCGCCGGGCGGATCGAGCAGTGGTTCGGCGGTGACCGTTGCTGCTGGCTATGTGCCGCTGGCGATCGGCAGTGATACCGCAGGTTCGGTACGTATCCCCGCTGCGTTTAATGGGTTGTTCGGCTTGCGTATGACGCGCGGCGCACTCAGCACTCAAGGTATTGTGCCGCTCTCTCCGACGCAGGATATTCCCGGTCCGCTGGTGCGCAGTGCTACCGACCTGCGCATCGCCAGTGAAATCTTGAGCGGACAGCACTTTGCAAGAGAAGGTGAAAAGCTGCGACTGGGCATCTGGCAGGAAGGATTTGCCACCGATGAGCACGAAATTAATCAGGCCGTGTATGCCGCGGTTAACGGGTTCGCACCGGAGACGGTCAGCTGGCCACAGCTGGAATCCCTTGCTGCAGAAGCCAACATTATTGGCTATGAGTTTGCGGAAGCCCTGGCCGGATACCTGGCGGACAAACCGTGCGCGCAGTTTCATACCTTGCAAGAGATTGCCGCCTCAGAGCTTTACCATCCCCAGTTGACCAACGTATTTAAAACCCGCGCCGCACATCCGGGCACGGACAGTGCAGGTTATGCCACCGTGCAGCAACGCCAGCGCGATGTATATCAGCAGCTGGAAGCGATGTTCACACAGCATAATATCAACCTGTTGGCCTACCCGGTGGTACGCCGCGCCCCGGTCAGGCATGGCGAGATGCAGGAAGGCAGTAATGCGTTGGTGTCGGCAGTGACCGGTGCGCCAGCCATCAGTATTCCCGCCGGATTGAGTGATGACGGGATGCCGATTGGCGTCGAGTTGCTGGCACTGCGTGGCCGGGAGGATTTGCTGTTGCGGGCAACGGAGGCTATCCAGGTGCGCATTAATGCGCACCCGACAGATAAATCGTGATGTCAGTGAAATCGCCATGGATGGCGAAGGCTTTTACCCGTGCAACTTCAGCCCTTTAATCGCCTTATCCACGGCCTTCTTCGGACCCCGGATCGCAATTCCCACCAGATTCAGATTATCAGCATCCTCCGCCTTGAACACCTCGCGGTTGGCCGCATCATGACCGGTAGAGAACATCGCTTCCACATAGGGGATCAACGTCAATTCCCGCTCCAGCCCCTGCCGATGCGCACGCTGCAATCCTGCCAAATCGCCAGCAAACACCAGCATCGGTTGGCCCGCCATATTGCCATAATGACGCCCGAGCGCATCGACATAAGGCTCGCCCATCATCTCGGGCGCGGCGGACGCCACACCGGTGGCGAGAAATGCCACCACATTCAGGCGCTGCCAGGTGGCTAAATCATCACGAACAATCAGGGCGATTTTGGTATCAAACATCTGCAACTACTCTCTGCTAAGGTCAAAAACCTTATCATCGATGAGTAGATGCCGCTGAAGATAGAACGTTTGTGCACTGACGTTGATAAGACGCAGGCGTCATACGATAGGCACGCTGGAACCAGCGGCCCAGATGGCTTTGATCGGCAAAACCGACTTGCGCTGCCACATTCACCGGTTCAATGCCCTGCGCCAGTAACATGCGCGCGCTGCGCAGACGTAGGCGCACCAGATAAGCATGCGGTGATTGACCAAATGCCTGCTTAAACTGGCGCGTCAACTTGAAGCGGTCAATCCCTGCCAGCCGTGACAGCTCATCCAGCCCGACATCCTGCGCCATAAAGTCATGCAGGTAGTCACGCATCAACTGCATCTGCTGCATCGCTTCGCCCTGCTGCGGGCTGGGCCGGGTATCAAGATGGCGGGAAAGCATCGTCATCAGATGATCAAGGCTCTGATCGCGTGCCAGTCGCCCTTCATTGTGATGCACCGTAAACCAGGCTTGCTGGATGGCGCTGGCCAACAACGCATCATCGGTGAGCGTATGGCGGAACGCCCCTTCTATGTTCGCCACATCACCCAACCCACGTTGCTGCATCATCTCCGCCACCCAATGTTGAGGCAGATACAGCATCACATAGGTAAAACCGTCCGCATCTGGTGCGTGACCATCATGAACCGCGCCCGGTTCAATCAGAATGGCGCGACCCGGTGAGCTGGTATGTAGGGAACGATGGCAGTTAAAGCGCTGCAAACCTTGCTGCGTCACGCCGACCAATAACTCGTCATGATCGTGCGGATCGTAAGCGTGCCCGCGAAAATGCGCGTTTACGCTTTCGATTCCGGTTTCATCATCACGACGAAAATTGACCCAATCGTTATTGGCTGGCATGCAGGGATCTCAAGGCTTTAATGGTCGGGAACTATCAGGCATAGCCTAGCAGCCAAAACCATCCATAATCCAGCGGTAACAGCACCAGCACGCTAAAGATAAACACCAGCACGCAGAGTGATAATCCGGCTTTGGCAGGCACGTTACCCAATCCCATGGCCACCACCACAGGCGAAGCCTGATAGGGCAATAAGGGCGTGGCGTAAGCGAAGACCTGCAACATCACCACGCTGATCAGTGAAAAGCCGGAGGCGGTTGCCAGCTCTTGTGCTATTGGTGTCACCATCGCCGGCACACCGTTTGCCGTCAGCACAAAGTTGAGTAGAGAGACCAGCGCATTGAGCACGGCAAAATTACTGAACGAAGGATGGTCCTGCAGAGGTAATACGCTGAGCAATGCATTGGCGATCAGACGTCCGAGCCCTGAATCCACCACCACCGTTGCCACCCCGAGAATGCCGGCAATATAAATACAGGTGCGGAAATTGACGCCGCTGGCGAACTCATCTCCAGAGAGAAAACCAATCCGGGGCAGCAGACAAATACAGGCGGCGGCCAGCCCGACCCAGGCCGCGGATAACCCATGCAGGCTGTCGGTCATCCACAACAGTAAGGTTACGGCGAGCAGCCCGATAAGCCGCCATTCACTGGCGCTTAAAGGTTGGGATGGATCACGATGGTTTACCGGCTGCGGCCTGGCACGAAACAGCAGCAGGATACAGCCAATCAGCACCAGCGCCTTACCCAGCCCCACCACCGGCATGTGCAGCAGCCACCACGGCATCCATTGCAAATGGAGTTGCCAGGCGCTCTCGGCGGCCCCGCTCAGCACCAGATTAGGCACATTGGCAGGGAGAATACTGGCCGAGAGCTGGAAAGTACCGAATCCGACGGCCAGCGCCAGCCCAATGCTGCCACGGCTGCCGGGCGCAATCCCCGCCCGCTCACCCAACGCCAGCACCACCGGCATCAGCAGGGCAATACGCCCCATGTTGGAGGGCATCACCAGCGCCAGTAAATAAGTCAACGCGATGGTGCCCGCCACCATACGCGGCCAACTCTGACTCAGCGGCACCACCAGCCAGTTCGCCCACCGCTGCGCCAGACCGACTTTACGAATCGCGGCACCCAGCACAAAACCGCTCAGTACCAGCCAGAAGGCCGATGAGGCGAAACCGCTAAAAATGGTGCGCGTAGGCGCGATGTTGAGTAGCGTGGCCGCCGCGAAAAACAGCAGCGCCGTCAGGTATTCCGGTAAGCGCGCGCTGGCCCACAACAAGATGGTGATGCTTACCACGGCAGTGGTAAGCCAGAAATGCAGATCTACGGCCACTGGCTGAACTCCCTTTCATTAAACCGTCACTCAAAGCCGCTAAGCATAGTGCAGTTCCCTCTGCACAACGCGGTGACAGTTAACAGTTTGTTAAATTATTCAGCCAGTTTATCAACGCTTCGCTGCCCGGCTGGCTACGCGATCGCAGCGGCCAGGCGAGGAAGTAGGGTTTGCTCAGTGGCAGGCTAAGTGCATCCACCACCACTAAATCGCCACGCGACAGTTCAGCGGCAATCAGCCTTTTCTGCCCCAGCAGCAAACCTGCACCGCTGACAGCGGCATCAATCGCCATAGAAGTCAGATTGAAACTGAAGGCAGGTTGCGCTGTCGGCTCGGTGATCCCTTTGGCCTGATACCAGCTGCGCCAGTCCGGTAAAAAACGCCCCTCGTTGCCCCAGTCAAGATGAATCAGTGGCGCCTGCGTCAGTATGTCGTCCGCTGAATAGCGTTGGATTAACGACGGGCTTGCCACCGGTACGACCTCATCCAGAAACAGCCGCTGTTTATCGAGTTGCGGATAGCGGTCTTCCCCGAAACAGATGACAAAATCCGCGGGTGTGGCATTGAAATCAACCTGCGCATGGGTGCCGTGCAGGGATAAATCGATATCCGGGCAGTGCGCGCGCCATTGCGCCAAATGGGGTAACAGCCACTTCGAGGCCAGTGCAGGCAGTGAGTAGAGTGTAAGTTTTGGCATCGAGGCGACGTGGCGCAAGTTCTGCTGGCCAAGATGCAAAATATCAAAGGCTTCCGTCACATAGCGCAGATACTCTTTGCCGGTGTCGGTGAGCATCACTCCACTCTGCGTACGCACAAACAGTGCGCTGCCGAGTTGCTCTTCTAACTGGCGGATCTGCTGACTCACGGCTGCGGGCGTCAACGCCAGTTGCGCAGCGGCCTTCGCCAGACTGCCCAATTCTGCCGCCACCTTAAATGACTGAATAACGCTAATTTTAGGTAACCGCGGTGACTGAGCGGGCATTAAGGTTTCCTTAGCAGGTTGTTAAATTTATATCGTTACGCAGTAATTTATCAGCGAGTTACAGTCTAAATACACCTGTCATCATGAGAACCGCTGCTATGTCTGCACTGATCCGTTTCGATTTACACCCGTTAGACAACGCCGACTGGCGACGCGCTTGTCGCGATCAGCTTAACCAACAGGGTGCGCTGGTGTTACGCCAGTTTCTACAACCTGCGGCGCTTCAGGCGATTATTGCTGAGGGTGATGCACAGCGCCACTTGGCCTATCACACCCTCAGTAAGCACAACGTTTACCTGATGAAAGCGGATGAGGCTTATAGCAACGACCATCCACGCAATCGCGATGTGATCAGCACCAAGGGTTGCATCACTGATGATGTAATCGCCGCCGAATCGCCGCTACGCCAGTTGTACAACGACGTCTTGTTTAAAGAATTCCTGTGCGATGTGCTGGGTGAAACCGCGTTGTATCCTTACGCCGACCCGCTCTCCTCTATCAATTTGCACTACGCACCTGATGGACAGGAACTCGGCTGGCACTTTGACAACTCATCCTTTGCCATCACCCTGTTGGTGCAGAAACCGCGCGCGGGCGGCGTTTTCCAGTATGTGAAGGATTTGCGCGATGCCGATGCCGGAGAGATGAACTTCGACGGCGTCGCTGCCGTACTGGATCAGCGACAGCCGGTTGATGATCTGGCGATCGAAGCAGGCGATTTAGTGCTGTTCCGGGGGCGTAACTCGTTGCATCGCGTCACGCCTACCGAAGGCAACATCACGCGGATGCTGGCGGTGCTGGCCTACAATACGCAACCCGGCATCGCCCTTTCCGAGACCGCCCGCATGACGTTTTACGGGCGCTTATGATGTTCCGCTAACAGCGCTTTCCAGCCGCGCACAAAAATTTGCTGGGTGCGAAACGCCACCAGATCGCGCCAGTCGCGGTCTGCGGGCCAAAACCCCTCCACCAACTGTTGTTTGATGGCGATCCCTTCCTCGCTGGTAGGGTCACCTTGCAAATGCAGCCAGTGATCGTCGCGTACCCGGCGATGCATCTCTTCACCCGCATAGGTGCCGCACTCCACCACCAGCGGCAAGAGGTGCGTGTGTGGCAACGCATCCAGCAGATATTGTGAAACATAGCCTGTGGCAGTGGCCGTGACGCCGGTTTCACTGTCTCTGCCTGCGCCCGTATACAGCAGCGTCAGCCATTCGCCATACACGCTTTTTCCCCATTGATGGGCAGCCACAGCCTGTTCGGCAATCGACAACAGCATTGGATGGCCCCAGGCGCCCGCGCCGGTGTGCAAATCAAAGCTCAGAATGGTTTTCGCCTGCGACAAGTGGCGGGTGATAATGGTTTGCAGGGTGCGATGGGACCAGCTTGGCTGCTCACCACCATAGAAAAAACCGTCAGCTGAGTGATATTGCCCGGCTTCCACCACCCGCTTCATTGCTAACCACCCATCACTGCTGAGGGTCTCTTGAAGCAGTTGGTCGGCTTGCACACGATCGCCGTGGTAGATGCCGTGCCAGGCGGCATACTCCGGGTTAGCCGGTGCCGCCTGGCTGAAATCAATGAAGTTGCGGTTCAGGTCGATATTGTCTTCATTGACGCGACGCAGGTGGGCCGCACCCCACGGGTTTAGCAGATGCAGAAGCACTATCGCGGTGTCATCGGGTAGCGCGGTGAGATTGAAGCGACTGAGCCAGTCAATCTGGCTATCAGAACCGTAGTAGCCTTCCACTCCGTGAGTGCCAGAGATCACCAACATCAGCTTAGTGGCGTTGGCATTTCCTATCACGGCAACATCGGTGTAAAGCGCCTCACCTTGTGGACCGGACAACGGATGTTTGTACGAGGTTAACGCGCCATGTTGCCGCTCGACGGCGGCGAGAAAACGGGCGCGTTGTGATGCGTAGTGCGGTAGTGCTGACATGGGTTTTCCTGTGCGGGTATATCGCTTACGGATAAACTTTAAATTTAAAATACTTCTTCGCTAGCTGATCGTAAGTGCCATTGGCGTGCAACGCTGCCAGCGCGCTATTGATCAGTTTCAGGTTAGCTTCATCGTCCTTGCGTAAGGCAATCCCAACGCCATCACCAAAGATGGTTTTGTCCACCAGCGTGGCTTTGATGGTAAAACCTTTACCTTCGGGGCTGCCTAAGAAGCCCTGCTCAGCAGAAACGGCATTGGCGACGCTGGCATCCAGACGCCCCGCCACCAAATCTGGATAGACTTCCATCTGATTAGGATAGGACACCACATTTACGCCCTGCGAAGCCCATTTGGTTTTGGCATAGGTTTCCTGGATGGTGCCTTGCGCAACGCCAATGGTCTTACCGCGCAGCGTGGAGATATCTGCGGTGAGCTTGCTGTCTGCGGGAGTCAGTAATGCGCTGGGGGTGTTGTAAAGCATGTCACTGAACGCGACCTGTTCACGTCGTTTGTTGGTCATCGACATCGCGGAGAGAATCGCATCAAACTTCTTCGCCTGCAGTGCCGGAATGCTGCCATCAAAGCCAATCTGTACCCACTGACACTTCACTTTGGCCTGGGCACAAATCGCATTACCAATATCGATATCAAATCCCTGCAGTGAACCATCGCTGGCTTTAGATTCAAACGGCGGGAAGGTCGGATCGACGCCAAAACGCAGCGTCTGCTCAGCGAAAGAGAGATGGCTGAAGGCGCTGAGTGAAAGCAGTAAGGCGAAGGACAAACTCTTTTTCATGGTTATCTCCAGCAGGCAGGTTAAGGCATAACAGCATGCAGAGTTAATAACATGACGGGCGGATTACCACCACTGAATAAATGGAAATAATCTAGAGGGAATTCTTATTAAACAGAATGAGTTAAGCGAATTTTTCTCCGGCAGTAAGAGAAACTTAATGCCGGAGAAACAGCGCGTCATATTATGCCTGTAAAGGCCGGGAAACATGCTCAGCTGCGGCGATATTTGCTTTCTCCGCGGCTGTTGACAGGCCACAGCCCGATAGCAACGCCTGGCTCAGCACCCCGACGAAGCAATCTCCTGCCCCATGCGTGCTGACGAGCTGGACAGGAACAGCAGCAAGGGTGTGAGGTAACTGATTGCGTTCACAAATGGCCAAACCCTGTTCACCCGCCGTAACAATCACTTGCGGATAGGTTTGTGCCAGCTTTTGTGCCGCAGCACCAGCAGATGCCAAATCTGTGACATCCACCTGGCACATATCGCGAGCTTCCACCGCGTTAACGATGAGTAACTGGATACAGGCTTGCAGTTCAGGTTCGATATCGCGCGCCGGTGCGGCGTTGATGCACACCGGAATACCCTGCTGTTTAGCCAGCTGCGCTAACGCAATATTGATTCCGGATGGCACTTCATTTTGCAGTATGAGCCAGCCCGCATCGCGCCAGACATCCTCTGCAAGCGCCGATACATCCAACATCCGGTTGGCATTGGACACCACAACGGCACCATAGTCGCCTTCCGCATCACTGATCGCCACGCTCATTCCTGACGCCACACCTGGCAAAATGGCCACGGCATCGGTTTCTACCCCGGCATCACGCAGCGCAGCCAGTAAAAATTCACCCTGCGCATCATCACCCACCGCGCCAATAAAACGGACCGGCGAACCCGCACGCGCAGCAGCAATAGCCTGGTTGCCGCCTTTACCACCAAACTTGTAATGACAGTCGCTGCCCATCACCGTTTCACCTTTTTCAGGCCGATGGTGGGCAGACAGCATAATGTCGTAATGTAAGCTGCCCGCGACAATAATCTTTTTCATAATTAGAAATCTCGCAGATCCTGAACCGCTCGCTGGGTTTTCATCAGATTTGTTTCTGCCAGCTTGAGATCTTTTTTGGCGATAGCGACAAACAACGCATCGAGAATATTTAATTGCGCGATACGTGCAGCGGCATTTTCCCCAAGCAGATGCGATCCCTGAGAAGTTGATGTAAGAACCACATGCGCATTACGCGCAATAGGCGACTCGGCATAATTAGTAATCGCAATAATTTTTGCACCATTACGTGCTGCGAGTTTAATCGGATCATTAACCGCTCGGGTGGCGCCAGAGTGACTGATAGCAATCACTACATCATCATCTGACAGCACTGCCGCTGACATCAGCATAATATGTGCATCATCATAAGCGGTCGATTTAATCCCGATCTTCAGTAGCTTATGCGATAAGTCACGCGCGACAGTCGCAGAGCCACCCACAGCATAAAGATCGATATGGCGCGCCTTAAATAAAATATCAGCCGCGCGATTAAACTCAGAAATATCCAGAATTGACAGAGACTCTTCAATTGCCTGAATGGAGGTTCTGAATACTTTTGCCAGCAATTGTTCCGATGAGTCATCCGGCTCAATTTCCGCATGCAATCCGGCCACTTCAGACTGATTGTAATAGATCAGTCCAGTACGAAAATTACGAAAACCGGTGAAATTCAGTTTTTTAGTAATTTTGACAATCATGGCCTGAGAGACATTATTTTCTTCAGCAATCTCTTGTAGTGACGTTT
Organism: Pantoea sp. CFCC18177; assembly: GCF_059412425.1. NCBI lineage: Bacteria > Pseudomonadati > Pseudomonadota > Gammaproteobacteria > Enterobacterales > Erwiniaceae > Pantoea > Pantoea sp. CFCC18177. The sequence goes on along the minus strand of NZ_JBNBPL010000021.1, from coordinate 43,814 downwards.
GCTCATTAATGTCAGGTCTGGCGATAATCGCCTCCGCAACACGCCGCTCCAGCGGCGTTAACTGCGGTAATCGCATACGGATTTGAGCGCCAATGGCTCGCGGATCTTGCTTCATTACCTGCCTCGTGTCGCCCGGTCAATCAACATCGCTATGATAATGATTAGACCTGTGGCAAGCAATTGATAAAAGGCCTGAATATTCAGTAGAGTCAAGCCATTACGTAACGCGCCCAGAATGATAGCGCCGATAATGGTGCCCACAATACTGCCTTTGCCACCCATCAATGATGCACCACCAATCGCCGCAGCAGCGATGGCATCCAACTCCCACAGATTCCCTATCGTCGGTTCAGCCGCACCTAATCGGCCAATCAGGATTAATGAGGCCAGTGACGCCAGGGTGCCCGAAATAATGAATACCGTGACTTTGGTCCGCTTCACCGGTACGCCTGCAACACGTGCGGCTTCTTCATTCCCCCCTACCGCGAGGATATATTCACCTAATGGCGTCTTATTCATCACCACCCATAAAATAAGCGCAATCACGGCCACAATGATAATCGGTGTTGGCACGCCAAAAACATCGCTATTAATAATGCTGCGAAACTCCATGGGAATACCAAATACTGGGTTGCCACCGGTATAAATCAATGCAATCGCACGGAATAATGAGAGTCCACCCAGTGTGACAATGAACGGTTGCAGGCCAGCATAGGCCACCAGCGAGCCACTGAATACACCGCACAGCGCACCAATTCCTAACGTAGCCAGAATGGCCAGCGGGACAGGAACTCCCGCCACCATCATGGTTGCACCTAATACCGCAGAGAGTGCTGCCGTAGGTCCTACAGATAAATCGATACCGCCTGAAATAATGACCAGCGTCATCCCTAATGCAATCAAAGCATTAATTGATGACTGCTGTAAAATATTCAGCAGGTTCGGCACGGTGAAAAACACCGGTGATAGAAAAGAGAACGTGACAACAATAATTAATAACCCAATTAATGTACCCGCATCGCGCAGGTTAAATTTAAACCGTGCCGCTGGTGCAGCCGCAGGCTGAGTATCACTTTGCGTAATCATAAGTTTGCCTTTGTAGAATATGCAGATGAAACGTTATACGGCTTCTTTAATATCGTTAATGGCAAAACGCGCAATGTTCTCTTCGGAAATCTCTTCCCCCTTAAGCTCGCGGGTAATCTTTCCTTCACGCATCACTAATACGCGATCGGATACCCTTAAGATCTCAGTCATTTCCGACGACACCACCACTATCGCTTTGCCCTGCTGGGCCAGTTTTTCAATCAGATTATAAATTTCCGCTTTGGCACCAATATCAATTCCCCGGGTTGGCTCATCAAACAGGAAGACTTCCGCATCCGCTGCTACCCAACGTCCAATAATCACTTTTTGCTGATTGCCACCACTTAAGGTGCCAATCGGTTTTTCGATATTAAGCGGGCGCAGTTTTAAATCGGACATCACCTGCTGCGCCACGTTATTCAACTTCGCTTTACGGATAACGCCAGCCAGCGTGAAGTGACGCATCGACGGCAGCGCCATGTTCACTTTTACCGCTCGCGCCTTAATGATGCCCTCTTTCTTGCGATCTTCTGGCACCAGACCAATACCGGCGCGAATGGCCGCGCTGACATTGTGATTTCGCACCGCCTTGCCATTAACGCGCACTTCGCCGCTGCTGCGCTTGTCGATGCCCGCAATCAGTTTCAGCAATTCCGTACGCCCTGCACCCACTAAACCGGCAACCCCTAAAACTTCACCTGCGCAGACGTTAAAACTGGCCGGTTTAATTTCGCTGCCACGTGCAACATTCTCGACGCTCAGCACTTCACGATCTGTCGCCCAGGATTGGTGCGCGAGTTTTTCGATCTTACGCCCCACCATTTTGGCAACAATGCTCTCTTCCGTTTCATCGCAGATGTTCACCACACCGACCTGACGGCCATCGCGCATGATGGTGGCGCGATCGCACACCTGGAAAATCTCATTCATTTTGTGCGACACGTAAATCAATGACACACCGGTAGATTTGAGATCGCTGATCAACTCCGCCAGACGCTCAAACTCACGCGGCGTCAGGCTGGAGGTCGGCTCGTCCATGGCGATGATTTTGGCTTCATCCAGCAATGCCCGCGCGATCTCGACAATCTGCTGCTGCGACACCTTGAGGTTCTTGATTGGTTCAGCAGGATTGATGCTGGGATCAAGTTGCTTCAGGATGTGCACTGCACGAGCCATCTGAGCCTGCTTATTAACGAACAAACCGTTACATGTGGTCATCGGACGGCCAAGAAACATATTCTGAGCAACGGAGAGCTCCGGAACGTGTTGTAACTCCTGATGAATCATCGCGATGCCCGCGTGACGCGCGCTGAGTGGATTTTTCATCATCACCAGATCGCCATTGACGTGGATATCACCACTGTCCGCCGCCCGCACGCCTGACAGAATGTTGAGCAGTGTGGATTTGCCCGCACCGTTCTCACCAATCAACGCGTGTACTTCGCCCGGCCGCACCATAAAGTCCACATCCTGCAGCGCCGCTGCACTGCCGTAGGTTTTATTGATGCCACGCATCATTAAGCGATACTGTTCCATACGCTCTCCGCCTGTTTTACTGCTGTGCCAGTAACTGACGCAGTTTGTCGTTATCTTTGGTAGAGAAAGCGTCGGCGTTCTCTTTAGTGATCAATGCCTGCGGTGTAGCAATAACGCGAGACAGTTTCTGGCCGTTCACCAGTCGCAACATCACTTCCATCGCCACTTCACCCGTCAGCACCGGGAAACTGTCCACCGTGCCGGTGAGTTCACCGCGTTTAATCGAAGCGTAGGCATCAGAAATGCCATCGGTGCCAAATACCGCCGTCTGCTTCGCTTTATTCAATGAACGGACGGCTTCCACCACCCCGAGTGCCATGGTGTCATTGTTGGCATAGAAACCAATTAAATCAGGATGTTGTTGTAAAATGGTCGATGCCGCATTGAAGGCCTGCTCACGGCTCCAGTTGGCCGGCACGCTGGCAACAATATTGAATTTGCCGTTCGCCTGCAGTGTCTCTTTAAAACCGGCGGTACGCTGTCCAGCGGCGTAAACGCCCGGCTGGCCCTCAATCACCGCCACTTTGCCACCCTGCGGATAGTGCTGAATGAACCATTTCGCGACGCGCACACCATTATCTTTCTGCACGTTACCCACGTAGTACTGCGCACTTGGCACCACCGCATCGTTAACGTTAACCACGGGAATGCCCTTGCTGCTGGCACTTTCCAACGCTGGCTCAAGGTTGATATCGGTTTGCGGTGAGACCAGCAGACCATTGAAGCCCTGCGCAATCAGGGTTTCCGCGATCGACAGCTGTCCCATCTGGTCATCTTCATTAGCGGCAGCCTGATAGGCAACCGTGAAGCCATACTGCCTGGCGACGTTCTGATAACCCTCGCCCAACGAGCGCCAGTACTCATTCGTCAGTGTTTTCGATACCCCACCGATTTTGAGCTTACTGTCGACTTTCGGCATTGGGCCGTATTTACTTTCCAGCTGGGTCCAATCCGTGCGGTCCGGTTCGGAGTCAGATTTCAGCGGCGACAAGGTGGCAGCATGAACGCTGGAACACAACAGCGCTGAGGTGATGACAGAGAGTAAGAGCTTTTTCATGGTGTTAGCCTTTTTATCGTTTTAGTGTAGGTGCAGGGTTACAGACTTGCTTATCGGGCAAGCATGATATCGTTCACAATTTGCTGTGAAGACACGGCATCCTGGCGGCTGATGGCCTCTTCCAGTGCAGGATTGTTGTTGAGTTTTTCGCACAGCTTCAGCAAACGCTTAACCGTGGCGATATTGATCTCTGCTTCACGAATCGGATCCAAGCCGCTGGCATCCGGGAAGGTATCGAAGTAGTACGCCCCCTGATAACCGTCGCGCTGCATTTGCCACAGGAATTCCAGCGTGGCGCGGGGATTGACGGAGCCCGCCATCAAACCATCATCACGTTTTCCCCAGCCATCATTTAAGTCCAGCCCCAGCAAGCGAGAACGGCGTGCGACCATCGCGGCGGCAAAAGCAGGCACTTCATTGGCGAACAGTACATGGGCAAAATCCAGCGTAATCCCCAGATTGGCGCAACCGGCCTCTTCTACCGCCAGTAGGCAGGTCGTGGCGTTAGGGAAAATGCTGTATGCGCGCGGCTCATTGGGTTTGTATTCAATACTGACATCGATATCGGGAGCGTATTCCGCCACTTCACGTACTGCGCTGACCGCGTCTTCCCACATTTTTTTATAGTCAGCCTGGAAGCAATAATCGAAACCGTCTTGTCCCATCCACAGCGTCATTAAACGCGAGCCAAACTCCAGACCCGCATCAATGCCACGCTTGGTCAGTTCGATTGCTTCCCGACGGACTTTGGCATCTGGGTTGGTAAAGGCACCTATTTTGAATTGAGGTGCATCCCAACGCATCTGCATCCCGTTCACAGCTAAACCGGCATCCGCGATGGCCTGACGCATGGTTTTAATGTCAGTGGTGATGTGTTGTGGATAGTTAAGATCGAGATGGGTTAAGCCTTGCACGTTTCCCGCACGCGCAACCATCTGTAATACTGAGGGTTTTCCCTGTTGTTCTGGCCAGTATAAATGCGCCCCAGAGGCGAATGAGTTCAAACGTGTCGCAAATTTTAATTCTGACATGAGGAAGGATCCTTCAGTGACAAGTTGTAATGTACTTTCCTTCTTCACGATTATTTGTGAAGTTATGGAATAAATTACACGCCATTGCACGTTTGGCAAGCAGTGCGCCAAAGCACTTGTTGAATTTGCGAGGGGGTTCACGATTTCTAGCCGTTGCAAACAGGGACTGCGTTTCAGCCCTTGTCATTCTTTTGTCATGATTCGCTCACCCTGATGTCAGAGCGCTTTTCATATCCTGTGCCCGAACCTTTCTTATCTGGAGCACACTGATGAAACTGAAAAAATTAACCCTGGCGGCGGGCATCTTGTTGGCCATGGCAGGCAGCGTGGCGCAGGCTGAAGCGCAACCGGTCAAAAATATCGTGTTGGTACACGGTGCCTTTGTGGGTGGAGCGGGCTGGCGCCCGGTGTATGACCGCCTGACTCACGACGGCTACAAAGTGACGCTGGTGCAGGAGCCGTTGACCGGTTTTCCTGAAGATGTCACGGCCACCCGCCGTATCATTGATCAGCAGAATGGCCCGGTGATTCTGGTCGGTCACAGCTATGGCGGCGCGATCATCAGCGAAGCGGGTAACGACAATAAGGTGGTGGGTCTGGTTTACATCGCTGCCCATGCGCTGGATAACGGCGAAACTGAAGCCAGTAACGGCAAGAAATTCCCGAATAGCGCGCATCCTTTTGCCAAATCAACGGATGGCTACCTGACTATTGCGCCGGAAAATTATCACAGCGATTTCGCCGCAGATTTACCGGCTGACGAAGCGGATTTCGAAGCACATGCGCAGATGCCAACCAATGCTGCGGTGTTCACCGCCAACATCCCAGACCCGGCGTGGAAAACCAAGCCTAGCTGGTACATGGTGGCGAAAGCTGACAAAATCATTAACCCCGATCTGGAACGCATGTACGCGAAACGCGCGCACAGCCACACCGTTGAAATTGCCGGTGCCAGTCATTCGGTGTATGAGTCGCATCCTGCTGATGTGGCAAAACTGATTGAACAAGCCGCTCAGCAGGCACAGCCTTAATATCCCCTATCCCGCCCGGAGATACGCATGAAGATTTTGGTGGTTGAAGACGAAGCCAAAGCACGCGATTACATGCGCAAAGGATTGACGGAAGCGGGATTTATCGTGGATGTAGCGGAGAATGGTCAGGATGGTTTGTTCTATGCGCAGGAGCATCATTACGACCTGATTCTGCTCGACGTGATGATGCCCGATATGAGCGGCTGGGACGTCATGGCCGCGCTGGACAAGCAAATTCATACCCCGGTGATTTTCCTGACCGCGAAAGGCACCGTGGAAGATCGCATCAAAGGTCTTGAATTGGGTGCGGATGATTATCTGGTGAAACCCTTTTCGTTTGCTGAACTGCTGGCGCGCGTCCGCACACAACTGCGACGCGGCGGCCAGCAGAAATTACCGGATGTACTGACGCTTGCCGATCTGCAACTCGATATCCTGAAGCGCCGGGTTGAACGCGCGGGTCAGCGTATCGATCTCACCAACAAAGAGTTCAACCTGCTGCATCTGTTTCTGCTGCATCCCGGTGAAGTGTTGACCCGCACCGTGATTGCTTCTCGCGTGTGGGACATGAATTTTGATAGCGATACCAACGTGGTGGACGTAGCGGTTAAACGTCTGCGACAGAAGATCGACGGTCCATTTGCTCAACCGCTGATTCACACCGTGCATGGCGTGGGTTATCGCTGCGAAGCAGAATCATGAAACAGCGCTCGCTGGCCACGCGTTTATCGCTGCTGCTCAGTGTCACGGTGATGGTGATCTTCGCCCTGAGTGGCTTTGCACTTTATCACTCTCTGGCGAAGCAGATTGGCGTGCGCGACGACGCGGCATTACTGACGCGTATCGACCAGATTCGCACCCTGCTGCGCGATGAAGATGCCATCACCCTGATTCAGCAAAAACCACGCCTGTTTGCCAATATGCTTGGCAATACCGAATCCCTGCTGGTGCTGCGTTTTCCCGGCCAGCCGCCTTTGATTGTGGTGAACCCCGGCGCACGCCCGGTGCCGGACATCATCCCGGTACCCACCGATCAACCTTTGGGACTGGCATCCGTTCACCATCAAACCTCACCGGACGGTACACCTTTTATTTCTGCAGCGGCGTTAGTCACCACCCGCGATGGTAGCGGTCAAATTGAAGTCATCACCGGCCGTTTGATGAGTGACCGTACCCAAACGCTGAATAGCTATCGCGACCAGATCATTGTGTTTACCGCACTGGCCGCGTTATGGGTGGCGGGGATCAGTATTTGGCTGGTGCGGCGCGGTCTGTCTCCTCTACGTCGGTTGGCCGCAGAAACCGATGCCATCGATGTCCGACGCTTGTCACACCGTATTCAGTCAGACGATGTGCCGATGGAGCTGCAACCGCTGGTGGCCGCCTTTAATGAAATGCTAAGCCGCCTTGAAGGAGGCTATCAGCAACTGAGCCAAGTTTCGGCGGATATGGCGCACGATCTCCGCACACCGATTGGCACACTGATAGGCCAGACCGAAGTGGCGCTGAGTCAGCCACGCAGCGTGCGTGATTATCAGGCACTGCTCGGCTCCAATTATGAAGAGCTGGAGCGGCTGGCGAAGATGATCGATAACATGCTGTTTCTGGCGAAAGCGGAAGATGCCAGCCAGGCCATGGACTGGCAAATCATCGATCTGTGGCAGTTAGGGGAAAAATTGCGGGATTACTTTGACGGTATGGCAGAAGAGCACGCGATGCGGTTAGAGATGAAGATGCAAGGTGAACTGCGCGCCGACCCACAATTGCTGCAACGCGCACTGGCCAATCTGATCGCCAATGCCCTGCGCTATGGCGAGGGTGGCTCCACCATCAAAGTCGTGAGCACGGAACAGGGTGAGAGTCTTGAGTTAATGGTAGAAAACCGTGGTGCGCCGCTCAGCGTTGAGCAGCAGTCACGTATTTTTGATCGCTTTTGGCGCGCCGATGCTTCACGACATCAGGGCAGCAGCGGGTTAGGCTTGTCCATTGTACGCAGCATCATGCGCTTGCATCACGGCNGCAGCAGTCACGTATTTTTGATCGCTTTTGGCGCGCCGATGCTTCACGACATCAGGGCAGCAGCGGGTTAGGCTTGTCCATTGTACGCAGCATCATGCGCTTGCATCACGGCAGTTGTGCAGTGAAGAGCGAGCACGGGGTGAACAGGTTTAGTTTACGCTTTCCGCGTTAACTATTAGTTGGGTGTTGTAGTGGCGCAATTTATTGCGCCACTACGTTTTCATGCATTTATCAAATAAACGTGAAAATGTCGTCACGCGGCAAACGCGATTTTGGCAGCGCAGCATTGAAATCATCTTCACTGCGATAGCCAAGCGACACCAGCACTACACTGGTGAAACCCTTTTCACGCAGGCCCAGTGCCTGATCCAACGCACGCTGATCAAAACCTTCCATCGGTGTGGCATCGACACCTAACATCGCCGCACCCAGTAACAGGCCGCCCAGTGCCAGGTAAACCTGTTTCTCCATCCACTGCGGGATATCACGTTGTTCATAGCGATGCATATCAACATAGCCACGGCGGCTCTTATCCTGCCCGGCTTTGCCTTCAGGTTTGGCAAAACGTCCGTCCTGCTCTTCCTGCGCCAGTACATTTTGCAGATGCGCTTCATCCAGATCGGTACGCATGCAGAGGGCAATCACATGAGACGCGTTGAGCACTTTGGGGCCGTTATAGACAAACGCGCCGGTAGTGGATTGCGCAATTTGCTCACGCCCTTCTGCGGTTGAGGCCACAACAAAATGCCATGGCTGGGAGTTCACCGAGGACGGGCTGTTACGCAGCACGTTCAACAGCGTGTCGATCTCTTCCTGCGGCAAGCTTTTACCGGCTGTAAAGGCTTTCACGGTGTGGCGACTTGCCACTGCGTCGTTCAGAGTCATGTCATTCTCCTGATTTAAGTTGTGCAATAAATTACGCCACGGCAGCAGCATCCATAAACCAATTGTGTTTCAAAAGGTTAAAAACCGCTGAGTACAATCTTGCCGCGTGCTCGACCGCTTTCAATCAGCGCATGTGCTTTGCGCAAATTAGCGGCATTGATTTGACCATGATGTTCGCCAGCGGTGGTTTTTAGGGTCTGATCATCAATCAATTGGCTGACACGTTGCAAAATATCATGTTGGCGCTGCATATCGGCTGTCTGGAACAACGAGCGGGTAAACATCAGCTCCCAGTGCAGTGAGATGGCTTTGCGCTTCAGCGGCACCACATCCAGCGTGTCAGGATCGTCAATCAACGCCAGCTTGCCCTGCGGTGCCAGCACATCCACCACCTGCGTGTAATAGCTGTCGGTGTGGGTCAAAGAGGCGACATACCGCACCTGCGGATGGCCAATCGCGGCGAGCTGTTCAGCCAGAGGTTGCTGATGATTCACCACATGATGAGCCCCTAATTCACGCACCCACTGCGCCGTCTCTGGGCGTGATGCAGTACCAATCACGGTAAGGTTGGTGAGCTTGCGCGCCAACTGTGTCAGGATCGATCCCACACCGCCGCCAGCACCAATAATCAGCAATGCCGCGTTGTCTTCAGCCTCAATCGCTAAGCGATCAAACAGCAGTTCCCACGCAGTGAGTGAAGTGAGCGGTAATGCAGCTGCATCGGCATCATCCAGTGAACTTGGTTTAACGCCAGCGATGCGTTCATCCACCAGACCATATTCCGCATAACTGCCGGCACGGGTGATATCCCCGGCGTAGAACACTTCATCCCCCGGTTGGAACAGGGTGACGTCACTGCCCACCGCCTCTACTACGCCCACGGCGTCCCAGCCCAAAATATGCGGCTTATCGGTGGGCGCACCGTGACGCACTTTGGTGTCCACCGGATTCACCGCAATAGCACTGATCTTGACCAGCAAATCACGCGCACCGGGCTGTGGTTTGGCAACATCCAGGTCGTACAGTGCATTTTCATCGGAAATCGGTAAACCGTTTTGGCTATAGACGATGGCTTTCATCCAGCAGTTCCTTAATTCATCAGCAAGTTAGGTGAGTTGCCTGCAGAATATCGTGACGCTTGCAGTTGAAAAATGCCCGCAGCAGAGCAACACTTTCACTCTCAGAGTGAAAATCAGCGATAGTGATGAAATGATCCGACTGGAAGATGTCACCCTCTTTGTACGATCCGCTGCGTTAGGCAGTTTTTCCCGTGCCGCGCGCGAGGTGAATTTGCTGCCCGGCCAGGTCAGCGCGGCCATTCTGCGACTGGAACGCGAACTCGATCGCCGCCTGTTTGCGCGCTCCACCCGCAGCCTGCGCTTAACCGCGGAAGGCGAGAAGTATTTGCCTTATGCCCAGGAGATGCTGGCGCTGATGCAGGCCGGTGCCGACAGTTTGCAGAGCCATGAAGATGCATTGAGTGGTGAGTTAAAAATCGCGCTGCCCTCAGATATCGGTCGCCATATTTTACTGCCGCTGATCACGGAGTTTTGCCGTGAACACCCTGCTCTCTCCGTGCGTTTGTCGCTGTCCGACCAAATCAGCGACGTCTTCCGCGATCCGGTGGATATCGCCATCCGTTATGGCAAGCTGGAAGACAGCAGCTATGTCGCGCTGCCACTGGCCGAAGATAACCGTCGAGTGATGGTGGCCTCTCCCGCTTACCTCGACCAACAGGGGCGTCCTGAAACGCTGGAAGAGCTGGCAAGACATCACTGTCTGCCGTTTGTTATGGGTGGTCACGTCTATGATAAATGGACGTTTCCACAGGAGGGCATGCGTAGGCAGATTACCGTAAAAAGTCGCTTACTGTGCGATGACGCTGAAGTCGCGCGTCGCTGGGCAATTGCTGGCATGGGAATCGCGTATAAATCATGGATTGATGTTTGTGAGGATATCCAGCATGGCCGCCTCGAAATCGTGCTGCCACAGCTGCCAGGCGAAAGCACGCCGCTGCATTTAATCTGTCCCCATCGCAAACAGTTCTCCCCTGCGATTCGCGCTTTGCATGCGATATTAAGATCGCATTTACGGGCGATTACCGCTCGGTTGTAATAGCTGAAATTACGCAAAGCTTATGCAAACTTGCAGTTTTGATTGCCCTGATAGCAGCCTTATCATTTTGAAAAATGATAAAACTTCAGGGGGCTTTCAATGCGCAAAACAACAAAGACAATCATTGCTTCACTGCTTTTCTCTACACTGATCTCCAGTGCGCACGCCGAAGAAACACTGCGAATCGGCTATCAAAAATCCTCCACGTTATTAACGCTGATAAAGCAGCGAGGGGATTTGGATAAAGCCTTGGCCGAAAAGGGCATTAAGGTGAGCTGGCACGAATTCACCAGCGGCTTGCCTTTACTGGAAGCGTTGAATTTAAATAATGTCGATCTTTCTGCCGATGTTGCCGATACAGTGCCTGTTTTTGCACAGGCAGCAGGTGCGGACCTGACCTACTACGCGCGAGAGACGCCCTCGCCGGAAGCACAAGCGATTCTGGTGCCAGCGAATTCCAACATCAAAACGTTGCAGGATTTAAAAGGCAAAAAGATTGCCGTGACCAAAGCGGCAGGCAGCCATTATCTGTTGATTGCCGCCTTGCAAAAAGCAGGGCTGAAATTCAGTGATATCAATCCAGCCTGGTTGACGCCTGCCGATGGCCGCGCCGCGCTGGAACACGGCAGCGTTGATGCATGGGTAACGTGGGAACCTTTTGTCACCAGCGCGAAAGTCGAACAGCACACCCGCGTGCTGGTCAGCGGCAAAGGTCTTGCCAGTTATCAGCGCTACTATCTGGTTTCAACGCCTTACGCCAAACAGCATCCTGAAGTGTTGGGCATTGTGTATAAAACGCTCGACCAGGAAGCCAAATGGTTGAAAGCGCACCCCAGCGATGCCGCCAAAATACTCTCGCCGCTGTGGGGAAATTTACCCATAACCACCGTCGAGCAGGCGAATCAGCAGCGCAGTTATGATATTGAGCCGGTTAAAAAGAGCGATCTGGTTGAACAGCAGAAGATTGCTGATGCGTTTTATCAGGCGAAGCTGCTGCCGAAAGAAATTAATGCGCAGGATGTCGGGACCTGGCAGCCAGGTGGGCAATAACGAACGGGGGTCAGACGTCCTGTGCGGCATTGAAGATTTATGCCGCACTGCCGATAGTCGTATCAGGCTTTTTCAAAGCCGTTCAAGCCCCTGTTTGTCGTTTAAAGGAGAGCAAGATGGATGTATCACAAATCGTTTCACTGGCGACCGGCCTGGATAACATGGAGCTCAGCAGTAAGGTGAGCACCTTGGTACTGAAGAAGACGCTGGATAATCAGCAATCGATGGCTGCCGGGATTTTGGATTCAATTCCACAGCTGCCAGCCAATCCGGCGATTGGTCGCAATATCAATACTACTGCCTGATACCTTATGACGTTGCCAGTACAACGTTGAGGACAACCTCGTTTATACACTCCCTACTCAGGGAGTGATTTAAACGGGCGGAATGTGTTTATGTTATAACCCGCTTGTCAAAGCCCCGCCAGCCCCAGCATCACGTTGACGAAGCCTGCAGCGAGAAGAACACCGGCGGGTATAAGGTAATTTTTATCTTTCTTAATACGAGCAATATAAACCATTGCCATAGATGTGGTGATCATCGGAATGCCGATTTTTATAAAGATAGACATAGTATACCTTCTCCCTGGCAATATCTTAATAGCTTATCAATTGTTCACCGCAGACTATACAAAATCCCTCGCTATCTTAATAGCCCTTTCTCGCTGCGAAATGCTCGTCTTGGTCGTCAATGAATACTGCATTGTGCCAGTAGCCAGCACTTGATACTTATTATATTTAAGATCCCTGTTCCTACATTGTTCTGGCAGTGATATTTTACATCATAATTTTAATTGTCCACCCAAAATCACGTCAGCCTCTTGTAAAGTGACATCCAGTCCTGCTGATGGGGTAAAGGTCAATTCACCAAAAATCACCTGACCATTTAGCAGGTAGAAGTCAGCCCGGACAAATTTAAAGTCGGTAGCCAACTTGAATGCATACTCTTTCATTTTATGAAAACCCTCAGGCATCTCAGGCAGTTGATTGTCATTGATTAATTCAATCGTATCCTCGAAAGGCAGCGGGTTCCAGTCCATGTCAAAATAATAAAACTTGGGCGTTCCTTTCTCACGGCCGATGCAGACCATCACCGCGTAGGGCTTGCCATTGAAGCAGTAAAATTTATAGTCATTCGGAAAACCACCGGACTCATTCTCGATGAACTTTTCACATAAAATCTTCCTTTCTATCTTCTTGTACTGCGGCTCAACAAAATGTGAGGAGAAATCTTGCTTCAACCATTCATTCAGCTTCTTATTTGTTTTTTCAACATCCAGCGACGACTTGTTATCACAGATGATGTTATAGCCTGCACCATGATTGCATTTCAGGGCAAATTTTTCAGGCAATGCATCATAGTCGATCGCTTGCGGGTTATCGTACACACCGTAGAGTTCATTAAGAATTTCGCCACAACCTTTAGAGATAATGTACTCTCTGACCTTATACTTATCCGCACACAGGGTGTAGATATCTCCCTTATACTCATTGAACTTAAGCCACTGGATCTTTTCATTGAAATTGGTCGGATTCCTAAGGTTTAACTTCTTCTTAAACTTTATGTAATAGTGCGCCTTTGCAGAAAATTCAGGGGAGATATTCGCACTAAATTTTAGCGCGGACTTAACTGTGTGTTTTATCATTTTCATATAAATTATCTCAGTTTGAAAACATTAAGATGCATGTTGATGATGGTTCTGTTTTTGAAAAAATAATTAAGCAACGTGCAAGACATTATCTCGACGATCAAAAAGCAATACGCAGCACCATTGATGCCGAATGACTGAATCATCATCCAGGACAAGGGGATGGTTAACACACAACACAAACACATTTTCTTCGCGAGGTAGCTGTAACCCGACTCTTTAATCATGTAGCGATAGCAAATTGTTCCTAATGAGGAGAACATTGTCCCGACAATGATGATCGGAATAATATCAACGGCCTTCATAAAACGGTCGCCATAGAGGAAATGGATAAAATACCCGCCAAACAGATAAAATCCTCCCAGCGCAACCAGCGAGCACAGGATGACAATTCTGTTTATCTTAACCAGCAGTTCCCGCACGGTGATGGGGTCTTTCTCACTGTAAATTTTCGAGAAAAAACTGGTGATAAGCGCTAACACAATAAATGACCAGGCACCACCTATGGTTAACGCAACGCTATAAACGCCCAAATTAGAATACGAAATTATTTTCGCTAAAAAGATGCTGGATATTTGGGTGTATATGTCTGCAGATATACTCGATAAAATTAATGCCCCTCCTGTATAGAGCATGTGCCGGTTATACATTCCGGCTCCTTTAGTGCTTTCTTTTACGGGCGTTGTATACTTAAAGTAAATCAGCCGCATTATATAAGGCATTAAAGGGATGATAATGATAGGTATCGTGAAGTAGTAAACAGGCAACTCAAAGTGAGCAATACAGAATCTCACCAATAACGCAACCGACAGGCCGATAACATTTGTTATGGTGTTTATTTTTGATTTGAGCTGTGTGTTGTTATAGATAGAGAAAAAATCCATCACAATATAGTAAGTGGCAATGCAGTTCGCCACACCAAACAAAAAAACAATGGGGTCAGTAAAAAAATAGAGATAAATGAGCACTGCACTTGATGACAGCAGAAAGAAAATACGGCGTTGGTTCTGAGTATGCATCGCTAATGCGATGCCAGACTTGGTATTTTCGCTCATGCGTTTGAACAGAATGTTCTGACCGCCAAACCAGGACAATGTTTGTACAAAGATGAAAAGTGAGGTCGAGATGGCGATCTTACCAAAGTTGTCAGGTCCAATATATTTAGCCATGACTGAGTTGATATAAATCAGCCCGATAATGTTCACTGACTTTTCCAGCATGATCCATATTGCGTTTGAGTACATTTCATATCTCGCAGATGCATATACTTTGTTAATGTGATGTACCTTTTTACTTTCCTCATCACCCCCTTTTCTAAAGAAATGTAAAGTTAACCTATCCATGTTCAAATCACGCACTTGCTTACATTTCACTTATAATTTCTTAGCACGCTCATTTTATTTGGTTGACAGTGTGGCGGCATATAAAAAAATAGTGAAGGCTTTTTTTGACTTATCAGAATTATGACGGGAACAATCTAAAATTGAGACCATCTATAATTTTACAGTTATCATCACACCCACCAATTGAGACTTATTAATCACTTGAACATCGCTAATAATCAAGAGGGTTAAAGTCATACTCTCGGTGAAATTGATGGCTACACTTTATTCATGGGTGGCACTTCTGCTATCGCGAAGTGTTTATTGCAGAAATATAACTAAACTAATACAACTCCGTGAAAAAATGCGTATATTTCGTGACAAGGATCATATTTCATAATTTTATTCTCGCGCTGTATTTTGTTCTAAGATATTGCCAACTGGAATACGAGAGATTAAGCATGAACCACGAAAAAGAAGCCGACCACATTATCGATCTCTACCGTACAGGTGCGGACATCTGGGATAACCTGCGCCAGACGCATTTTATTGAGCAACACTGGCTGGATCGTTTTCTGGCGCTGATTCCGGCCCAGGGTGAGATTCTCGATATCGGCTGCGGCGCAGGCATACCGATTGCGCAGTATTTTCTAAGCCATCAATTTCATGTAACCGGAGTGGATGCAGCAGAACCGATGATTGCCCATTGCCAAAAACGATTTCCTCATTCTGCCTGGCATGTAGCCGATATGCGGAGTCTGGCTTTATCGCGCTCATTTAACGGTCTTATCGCCTGGGACAGTTTTTTCCATTTAACGCGCGACCATCAACGCGCGATGTTTCCGCGCTTCGCCCAGCATGCAAAACCGGGCGCAGCGTTGATGTTTACCAGTGGGCATAGCGATAGTGAAGCGATGGGGACCTTCATGGATCGCCCCCTCTATCATGCCAGTCTCGATCACGCCGAGTTTCGCCAGTTGCTGACGAATAACGGCTTTAGGGTCGTTCAACAGGTGACAGAAGATGCCACCTGTGGTGGACGAACGGTGTGGCTTTCGCAGTATAGGAGTGGCTGACTTTCTGGCGGCCTGAAGGCCGCACCCTACGAACAAACTCAGGCTAAGTCATCTTACAGGGTAAATTCTACATGATCGCCGCCGGGCATATTGACCCCAATGGTAAGCTGGCCCCCTAACGCTTCGACGTAACGTTTGAGTGTCGCTATTTTCAGATCTTCACCCCGCCCTTCAATCGCTGCGACTGAAGGCTGGGCAATACCCATTGCTTCTGCCTGCTGTTTTTGCGTTTTATCCAGCGCTTCACGAAGTTTGTACAACTGAGAATCGAGTCGCATAGCGGCAACTTTAGCATTTACCTGTACGAGCTCTTCTGGCGTCAAATCAGCCATCAGGTCATCTAACGTTTTCATTTTTAGCCCTTACCAGCTGTGACAAGTGTTTTTGATATTCCTGCCCAGTGGTGTTTTAGATAAAGGATATACATTACAGTCTATATCGAAGATTTCATCTATCCAGGCCCATACCTTCTCGTTACTGGAACCCAGTTCAAATCAGGAAGGTTGAAATGATGCAAAGCTTTGGTGGAATGTGACTCATATTGCATATTTATCGGTGATTTTGAATTCTCCTCCCCTACACCTCCGTGGGCGTTAACACCACCAGTGACCTTGCATTCAAGGTGCCATCACCGCCGCCAACGATAACCATATCCACCTCATGCTGATGCGCGATGATCAACTCACTGTAACTGCGTTGCTCATCCTCATGCGGCGTAATTAATGTGAAACCCGCCGATTGCAATTTACGTTGCGCGTGTTGTGCCCACTGTTCACCACGACGCGAACGGCGATTGACCAGCAGCAGCGCACGCCGTTGCCCAGGTTGAGCACCCTGAATTGTCATTTTCTTTGCTTCCTTATATATCCAGTGACTTCCAGCGAAAGTAAACACAGAGCACCAGACTGACAATCTTCCTTAGATATCTTTACATCCAAATTCAGATTCATCTATATCACTAAGTTATTAAGAACGTCTTAAGATATTTGTGCTTCACTTATTGATTGGCGAACACCAGATTTGACGCATTGCGTTATCACAATACTCTCGATGAGGAAGGGTGAATTATGCTGATAAAACTGAAGCGAACCAGAACCCATATTGAAGATCGAAATCTTGCCCTCTGCCTGGCGACCTCAGCAGGCTTGCTGAACGCGATGGCGCTGGCGGCATTTGGTTTCTTTCCCTCACATATGTCTGGCAACATCTCGCAAATATCCAGTGATTTGAACGACATGGACATCCGGAACCTGAAAATTTTTATTGCGATGATTGGGGCATTTGTTAGCGGTGCGGTGGTCGCACGCATCTCCGTGGTACTGGGTGTGATTAATGGCCTGCGCACCATATTCAGCTGTATTCTGCTGGCCGAAGGATTGCTGTTAATCCTTACGTCGTTATTTGAGATCTATTATTTCTCATCGAATAATAACGCTGAAATATTGTTGTTGCTCGCCTTCTTAATGGGTGTCCACAACTCCACCTCGACACAACTCTCCAATGGACGGGTGCGCTCCACGCATATTACCGGCACCCTCACCGATGCCGGTATCTCAATGGGTTCGGTGTTTATCGCCTTATTACGCCGCGATCCGTCAAAAAATATTCGAGCCTTTAAGCAGCAACTCAATACCCATCTGGTGACGATTTTCTCCTTCCTCACCGGCGGGATTGTCGGGCTGTTGATCTTCAACGCATTGGGTTTCGGCTCGCTAATGGGCCCAGGGCTGATTTTGGTGGTGATCGCCTCACTGTCGATTATTTTTACCCTGTTTAAAGTCAAAAACCGTCGACACGCGAAAGCGGTTGCCAGCTAGATGAAAAATGTTCCATAGCCAATCTCGTCCACTAGCGATATAACGGGGAAAAGGACAACCCCCATCGCAGAGGACAATATGGCGCTTTCACACGAACTGATATTGATTTACACCACCTATTTTGTGGCTACGGCCAGCCCCGGCCCAAGCAATATGGCGATTATGGGTACGGCAATGAAAAAAGGGCGCGGTGCGGCCCTGGCGCTGGCCAGCGGGGTGATTGGCGGTTCGATGATGTGGGCGCTGTTAGCAGCCTGTGGCGTATTAACGGTGCTGGCGACCTTTGCACAGCTGTTGATCGTGCTAAAAATCGGTGGGGGGTTGTATCTGTTATGGCTGGCGTTTAAAGCCGGCAAATCTGCCCTGCGCCGTCCTGATGCCACGGAGTTTATGGCCAGCGGCGAAAAACCCGCGTTTGGTAAATTATTCCGCCAGGGCATCCTGATGCATGTGGGCAATCCTAAAGCCATTCTCACCTGGGTGGCGATCATGTCTGTGGCATTAAAACCCGATGCTGCGGCCTCAACCTTGCCGATGATCATCGCGGGATGTGCAGGCATTTGCGTGCTGGTGTTCTGCGGCTATGCCGTATTGTTCTCAACCAGCGTGATGGCGGCATTTTATCGCCGTATTCGTCGCGGCCTGGATGCTTTGCTGGCGTGCTGCTTTGCGCTGGCTGGCTTAAAGCTGGTATTGAGTCGCAGTTAACGCGAAAGGGTGTGAGCACCGCCCACACCCTTTACAACATCACGAATTGTTAGGCGTGGAAGCCGGCGCTTCACTAAAGGCCGGTTTCTGGCGCGTCACAGAATACACCACGTTCTTCGGTCCCTTGTCATCAGTGGTGACGTCCACTGACGCAATGGTCACTTTGCCAAAACCAAACAGCGTCTGCACGTAGCCACCCACCTGGTGTTTACCTGCAGCGACGTGAATTTCTTTATTTTCGCCCTTCTGCAACAAACCTGCATCCTGGCCATCTACCGTGACATACACAGAAGAGCCGTCATCAGTGCGTGTCACCAGATGCGAGACGTTGATTACGGTCGGTCCGCTATCAAACTGGGAAGGAATGTTGTCATTCTCGATAGGTGCGGCAGCGGGCGCTTCAGCCTGTGCCGTAGCGCTGCTGTCTGCGGTGTGACGAGCACAGCCGGTAAGCAGTATTGCAGCCGTCAATGCGGCTAATGTAAAACGAGAAACCATCGCGACAAAAAATCCTCTACTGAATGAGAAGCGTTTATTTTAGCGTGCCTCATGCAGTGATGACAGTCACATAAATCCAGTATTTTCCGAAATCCTGTTGCTGACGGGGTTAACCGGCATCAACCCGCACGGAAAGTGAAAGCGCGGACGCGTTTGAATAACATGGGGCGCACCAACATGCGCCCCAACTTTCTTTACCAGCTGTAGCTGACAGAAGCCACTATCGAACGACCACTGCCATAGAAACAGGCACTGGTGTTGCTGCACGACGCCACGTAATGTTTATCCGCCACATTATTGACATTGAGCTGCAGGGTGGTGCCTCGCAGTGAATTCGCCGCTTCACCCAACTCATACTTCGCCATCACGTCATACAAAGTGTAATGAGGCACTTTGTCCTGCCCCACTGAATCAGCCCATGCGGTGCCGGTGTAACGTACACCGCTGCCCAGCGTCAGGCCGTTAAGCGCGCCGTCGAGGAAGCTATAGCTTCCCCACGCCGAAGCGGCATGGCGGGGAATACTGGCTGGCGTTTTACCCACCTGCGCAGCGGTATTGCTCTGTTTGGTTTCGGCATCCGTAAAGGTATAGGCGGCCATCACCTTGATTTCTGGCGTAATCTGCGCGTGCGCCTCGGTTTCGATACCCTGCGACTTCACCTTACCAATCTGCTCGTTGTAGCCCAACTCGCTGTTGTAAGAGGTGATGTTTTTCTGGGTGATATCGAACGCAGAGACAGTAAACACCGCATCCCAGCCTACAGGTTGATATTTAACACCAATCTCCGTCTGTTCACCGGTGGTCGGTGCAAACGGATCGCTGCCCGGTGCGCCAGTGCTCAGGTTGGGTTCGAACGAGGTGCTGTAGCTGATGTACGGCGACAAACCGTTATCGAAGGCATAAAGCAAGCCCGCGCGGCCGGTAAACTTGCTGTCGTTCTGTTGCGTGTTGGTGTTCTCAATACGGTCCTGAGTTCGCACTTCCGCCCAGTCCTGGCGCCCTGACAGCAGCAGGTTCCAGTTATCCCATTCCAGCTGATCCTGTAAATAGACGCCGACTTGATCGAGCTTCTTGCGCGTGCTGGTATTCAGCGCCAGATCGCTCTCATTAATCGTCACGCTGGTGGGATTGGCCCAGTCGAGGATGTATTGATCGCCGCTGTCACGCCACAGCTTGTTATCCACATCGCTCCATTTGTAATCCAGCCCGCCTAGCACCGTGTGCGCAATACTGCCGGTATCAAAGGTGGCTTTGACCTGGTTATCGATGCCCAATTCCTTGGACTTGATCTTGTCATGTTGCGGACGACGGTTGATCTGGTGATCGCTGCCATCCACGTCCCAGGTGTAGACCAGATATTTGTACGACTCGTCCATGTTGCTGTAACGCAGGTTCTGCGTGAAGCTGATGTTATCGTTGAAGTTATGTTCGAAAATATAGCCGACTGACGTCTGCTCACGCTTCGCTTCATTAAAGCTCGGATCGCTCACGTTGAAGTCGTAAGGAATGTATCCCGCGCTGGTGTTGAACAGCGTACCGTTGGCTGGGAGGAAATTACGATAGCCCGCTTTTGGCTCATTCTGGTACATGGTTAACAGCGTGAAGCTGGTGTCAGCATTCGGCAACCACGTCAATGCTGGGGCAATCGCCATACGCTGCTGCTTGTTATCTTTCACGAACTCATGCTTGGTGCTGGCGATACCATTGAGTCGATAAAACAGCGTGTTGTCATCATTCAGCTTGCCACCGAAATCAAACGCCGCCTCGCCCAGATGCTGATTCCCGGTGCTGAGTTGAACTTTGTGGATGCTCTGCGCGGTAGGACGTTTGCTGGTCATGGCAATCACACCGCCGGGATTAACCTGGCCATACAGCACGGAAGCCGGGCCGTGAATCATCTCCACACGTTCCAGCAACCAGGGATCGATCTGCCCTGCGGCACCCTGTTGCCCAGACAGTCCGTAACTTAATCCATCGAGAAATTTTGGTGCATAGCGGAAGCCGCGCGCGATGATCTCATCGTTACGGTTGGAATTACCGCGATAGTTGGTCAGCACTCCGCTGGTGTAGCTCAGCGCATCAGCCACTGAGGCAGCGGCCTGGTCGTCCATCTGCTCACGGGTAATCACCGAGATCGATTGCGGCGTTTTACGCAGTGGCGTGGAGGTTTTCGTCCCTGCACTGCTCTCCTTCGCCACATAACCCTGCATGGGAGAGGTGACGCTCTCACGTGCTTCTGCATTAACGGTAATCGTCTCTTCAGCCGCCAGACTGTTAAAAGCAGGCGCCACTAACAGAATTGAGGCCAGTGATAAGTGAAGCCGCGAAAGTCTAAACGGAAGTGCCACAGGAGGTATTGCTGATTTTCTTGCTTTTACGGACATAGTTGCCATCTCTATTTCAAACTACCTTGTCGATGAAATAATTCGTCCAGCCAGGCTCGTGCACGCGAACATGCCTTAACGAATTGAAATATTACTGTCATAAGAAAATATCGGCCCTAAATCCCCCCGTGACGCACTTCACAAAATAACTTACTGAAATCCAGGAGATTTATTGACCGCGAAAAATCATATTGCAAATGTAAATCGTTATCAATAGCATTTGCATTACGTTTGTTAATGTAAAGTCTTTGAAGAAAATGTGGAGATAGATTTCAGGATGTTTCGATCTGACGCGGAATTAAGGGCGGAAAAGTGGTTCCCGACGGGGACAGTTGCCACCTGGTTAGAGCAGCCCCATTTGGGCCACGAAAGCTGGTGGGACAGGGTGCGGACGGCGGGAACACCGGTTATCGAGCGTGATGGAACCGGCACAACCACCATGCACTTTTTCTGGCGCGACCCGCAGGGGCATTCCGCATTATCGTCTACCCGGCGTGTTTATATCGATATAAATGGCGTCACCGATCACCACAGCCAGATGCCCGAATCCCTGGCGCGCATCGGCGATAGCAATGTCTGGCACTGGTCTACCGCCATCGAATCCGACTGGCGCGGCAGCTACAGTTTGATCCCCGCGGGTGATGACCATCTGCCACCGCTGTTTTGCGGCGATGATGAAACCTGTCGCGTGTTGCAGCGTAAGTGGTGGATTTCGCTGATGCCGCTGGCGATCCCTGACATCCTTAATGCTTCACCGCCCTTTCTCAGCAGCCGCCGTTTTGCCCTGAGCAACGCGCAGATGCCAGATGCGCCAGACCAATCCGCCTGGCAGTTACTGGATGCCGGCTTAGCCGACACCTGGCCGGATTCTCTGCAAACGCTGCAGTGGCACAGTGCCCTGCTCAACGTCACGCGCAATGTCTGGCTTTACACCACTGGACACAGTGACGAGGCAGAGCAACGCCCGTTGGTGATCCTGCTGGATGGTCAAAACTGGGTCTATGGCCAACCGATTTTCAGCGCTCTCGATCAGGTCACGGCGGCGGGTGAACTGCCGCCTGCCTGCTGGTTATTCATTGATGTGATTGATAGCCAGCACCGCGAAGTGGAACTGCCGTGCAATGAAACCTTCTGGCAAGCCATGCAACAGGAATTACTGCCCCTGGCGCGCCAGCATGCCACCTTCAGCAATGAGGGCAACCGCACCGTTGTTGCGGGGCAAAGTTATGGTGGATTAGCGGCGCTGTACGCTGGCCTGCACTGGCCACAGCGTTTTGGTCGCGTGCTGACGCAATCAGGATCGTTCTGGTGGCCGCATCTGCAATACATCCGCGATTACGCCAACCGGGAGCAGCACGCGCCCGGACTCCTGCTGCAACGCCTGCAAAACAACCAACTTCCCGGCGGTAAGCTGACAATTTTTCAGGAAGTGGGTGACCGTGAGGCAGACATGCTTTACGTCAATCAACAAATTCGTCCGGCGCTGGAAGCGGCTGGACATACCCTCTCTTTCCGCCGCTATGCCGGTGGACACGATGCGCTGTGCTGGCGCGGGGGCCTGATCGATGGCTGCCGTTGGTTACTGGCCGATTTTCTTTCCTCTGATGCAACCTCTGAAGGTGAACACCATGTCTGAACAACAAAATCCGTTTGATAACGATGCCCTGGATTTCCTCGTGCTGTTGAATGACCGCCAGCAATACAGCCTGTGGCCCGCCTTTGCGCCCGTTCCAGCAGGCTGGTGCTGCGTCACCGGGCCATTGGCACGATCCGCCGCCATCGAATACGTAGAAACACACTGGCTGGATATGCGGCCCACGACGCAGCAGACGTCATCCACCGCGCACTAATTTTTCTTATTTTCTTTTTTTTGATTTTTTAAGACAGGAACTGTCCTTTGGCATCGTTAATCACGCATTCAACAGCGTACCCCTTGGTGGCGGCGCAGCCCGGCATCTGGATCGCTGACACTATTGCGCAGCAGCGCAATCAATTCACAGTGGCGCACTACAGTGTGTTGCACGGCGCCATCAACCGCGCGGCCCTCGACAGCGCGATCCGCCAAACCATGATGGAAGCCGATACCGTGCAGGCCCGCTTTGGTCTGGATGAAAATGGCGACCCTGCACAGTGGTTTACCGCTTCAACGGAGATCATCCCCGAGTGGCATGATTTCAGCCAACGCGCTGATGCCAGCAGCCAGGCACACAAACTGATGCAGGCCGATGTGAGTGCGGATTTACCCGCCGACGGCGAAAAACCGCTCTGCCGTCATGTCTTGATGCGCCTCGGTGATGGCAGTTGGTGGTGGTATCAGCGCTACCACCATCTACAGGTTGACGGCTTCAGTTTTGAAGCCCTGGCACAGCGTGTCGCGGCTATCTATGCCGCACTGTGTCGCGGAGAATCGCCTGCACCCTCACCCTTTACGCCCTTTACTGGCGTGATTGAGGAGTACCAGCAGTGGCAGGACTCAGCGGCGTTTCAACGTTCAGCCAGCCACTGGCAAAGCTATACCGCCGATCTGCCGACCAGCATCACACTCTCAAATGAGAGCACCGACAATCCCGGTGATCGTCCTATTAGTTGCCAGGTGACGCTACCGCATTTAGCCACGTTACGCCAGCAGCCCGCCCTGTACGAATGCAGTGAAGGCGATGTGGTGAGCGCCGTGTTAGTGGCTTATCTGGCCCGGATCAGTGACAGCCCACGCCTGTCGATTGGTTTCCCGTTTATGCGCCGCATGGGGTCAGCTGCAATTACCGCGCTTGGCCCGGTGGTGAACGTGCTGCCGCTGATCTTTGACCTGTCTGACACCACCGACCTCGCCGCACTGGTGCAGCAGGTACAGGGCGAAATCCGCAAAGCGCGTCGCCATCAGCGCTATGAAGCGGAACAACTGCGCCGTGATTTGGGGTTAGTCGGCAGCAGTCAGCACCTGTACGGACCGGTGATCAACGTCAAGGTCTATCATGATGACCTGCAGTTTGATGGTATTGCGGCGACAACCCATACGCTGGCAATGGGACCGGTGGATGATATCGAATTTGAGGTGGGTTTCCGCGATGGCGCGCTACAACTGACGCTGGTGGCTAATCCATTACGCTATGACGCGATTGCGTTACAGCGTCACGCCGATCGTATCCGTCATCTGATTGCGCAGTTCGCTGCGCAGCCTGGCATCACGCTGGCCGAACTCTCGTTGATTGCGCCAGATGAACAGGCCGATATCCAGCGCTGGTCTACCGGTCCCGTGATAACGCCGCCTGACGGCGTCACCACGATTATCGATATACTGCTGGCGCGTGCCGCGCAGAGCGGCGAACTCGCTGCAGTGGTGTGTGGTGAGCACAGCCTGAGCTATCGCCAGTTGCGCGACAGGGCCATGCAACTGGCACACCTGCTGATTGCGCGTGGCTTGGGTGCCGATGACGTGGTGGCGATAGGCATCCCTCGCTCGGTCGATTCGCTGGTCGCCATCTTCGGGGTGCTGGCTAGCGGTGCGGCTTATATGCCGCTGGATCTCGACTATCCACGTGAACGCCTGGCACTGATGTGTGAAGATGCCCAACCCGCTCTGCTGCTCACGCACTCCGTGACATTGTCACAGATGCCGACACTGCCACATCTCTGTATTGATGCGCTGGATGCGGAACTCGCCAACCAATCGGTTGAGCGCCCTGCAACGCAACTGTGTGGCGATGACCTCGCCTACATGATCTACACCTCAGGCTCCACCGGCCGCCCGAAAGGGGTGATGAGCACCCATCAGGGTCTGCTCAATCTGTTCTTATCCCATCGCGAGCATCTGTTTGGCCCGGCGATTGATCGCTTCCATGCCACCAGCCCGCGCCGTATGCGGGCAGGCCACACCGCGTCGTTCTCATTTGACTCCTCCTGGGAGCCGCTGTTCTGCATGTTGATGGGGTGCGAACTCAATATCTTTGACGAAGAGCTGCGCCGCGATGCCTGGGGACTGATTCAACAGATGAACGCCGTGCCGGTCGATCTGTTGGACATCACCCCATCGTTCTTCTCACAGATGATCGACAGCGGCCTGATGGATGTTGAAAACCATCGTCCCTCGTTTGTGATGATTGGGGGTGAAGCGGCCACGCCAACGCTGTGGAAGCTAATGCAGAATCAGCAGCAGATGGAGATTCACAACTATTACGGACCTTCTGAATACACCATTGATACCTTGGGTGCCAGCGTCCTGGCCGCACAGCAACCGGTGATTGGCCGTCCGGTAGGCAACACCCAGGTCTATCTGCTCGACAGCCAACTGCGCCAGGTGCCGGTGGGCTGCGTGGGCGAGCTATATATTGCCGGAACCGGTATCGCACGCGGCTATTTGCGTCGTCCCGACCTCACCAGCGGACGCTTTGTGGCTAATCCCTTCCTCAACGGCGAAGTGATGTATCGAAGCGGTGATCTGATGCGCTGGCGCCAGGACGGACAGCTGGCGTTTATTGGCCGTGTCGACCACCAGATCAAAGTGCGCGGTTTCCGCGTGGAGTTGGGTGAAGTTGAAAACGCCCTGGTCGCTTTGCCTGAAGTCAGCACAGCGGTGGTGATCGCCGAAAGCATCGGTACTACACATCGCCTGATCGGCTACTGCTCGGTGCAGGATGAGGCACTGCGAGCTGACGCTCAACTGAGCGCCCGCTTGCTGGCACAGCTCGCCTCGCAGCTGCCCGATTACATGGTGCCAGCCGTGCTAATGGTACTGGAAGATCTGCCACTTAACGTCAATGGTAAGATCGATCGCCAGGCGCTGCCTAAACCGCAACAGGCGCAAACCGCCATCAGCCGCGCCGCCAGCACGCCGCAGGAAGCCCTGATTTGTCAGGCGATAGCCGGGTTATTGGGGCTGGAGAGCGTCGGCGCAGAGGATGACTTCTTTGCACTCGGTGGTGACAGTATCTCCGCGATGGGATTGAGCACGGCCGCGCGCCGCGCCGGTTATTTGCTGCGTCCACGAGAAATCTTCGCAGAACGCACGGCCGCGCGCATGGCTGCAGGGTTACAGCCGCTGTCGCAGCACAACCAGCAGGCGCGCGTTGCGCAGCAAGGCGCGGTGGGTGGTCTGCCCATCCTGCACTGGTTCAATGCGCAGGCTGGCATCAACGCGCGCTTTGCCCATGGTGTGCTGCTGTCCGTGCCCGCCCAGCTGCAACTCTCCCAGCTAGAACAGCTGATCGAACAGTTGGCGACAGCGCATCCGGCGCTTAACGCCTTTACCCGCGATGAGCAGTTAGTGGTGGGGGAATGGCTGCCGACGCGCCCTGCTCGCTGCCGCGCTATTGAAGTCGAAGAGCGCGACATTGCCGCCGAACGGGCTTTTAACGGTGATGCTGCGCGCCTCGATCCCGCCGCAGGGACCGTGTTGCAGGCCACGTTACTGCAGCAGGGTGGTGCCAGTTGTGGTCTGGTGTTGACGTTGCACCATCTGGTGGTGGATGGCGTTTCCTGGCGCGTGCTGCTGGATGAATTACAGCAGGCCGGTGATGCGCTGTTAAGCGGTGCGCCCATCGCGTTGCCGCCAGAAGAGACATCGCTGCATGACTGGTCAGCCACTCTGCTTGCCAATCTTTCCGCGCGCGCCAGCGAGCTACCCTTCTGGCAAAACATGCTGACCCCGCCACTGCCTGTTTTGGGTGAGCGCGCCTTAGCCCCCACCGATCGTGCGTTGCATCAGCGCACGTTGCTGGATGCGAAAACCGCTCACGCCCTGCTCAACACGCTGCCGCAGCAGTACCGCGCCACCAGCGAAGAGCTGCTGCTGACGCTGCTGTCACTGGCGTTACGTCAGATGAACGGCA
Organism: Pantoea sp. CFCC18177; assembly: GCF_059412425.1. Classification (NCBI taxonomy): domain Bacteria; kingdom Pseudomonadati; phylum Pseudomonadota; class Gammaproteobacteria; order Enterobacterales; family Erwiniaceae; genus Pantoea; species Pantoea sp. CFCC18177. The sequence goes on along the minus strand of NZ_JBNBPL010000021.1, from coordinate 16,726 downwards.
GCGCAGCGCAACGACTGACGCTGGAATCACATGGTCGCGCAGAGTTGCACGATCATCAGGATCTGGCTCGCACTGTGGGTTGGTTAACCGCAGAGTTCCCGCTGCTGATTGCGCTGCCCGCCGCCGCGCCCTTAAACGAAAGCGTGCGCGCGGTGAAAGCCGCTCTGCGATCGGTGCCCGACCGGGGAATCGGTTATGGTCAGCTTCGCTGGCTTGATGCACATCGTGGGGTCACTCTGGCGAAACTGGCCGCAGATCATGCACCGCAGGTGTTATTTAACTTCTTAGGCCGATTCACGCAAGGAAACGGAAACTGGCAACCACAGCGCACCGCACAGCAGTTCCGCGATAGCTTTGCGATGATTCAGGATGCCTCACTGCCATTGCAACATGCACTGGAACTCAACGTATTTGTCGATGAGCAGCAGTTGGCTCTCAACTGGAGCTGGGCCGACGGCGTGTTGCATGCCGATCAGATTCAGCAACTGCATCAGGCCATGGCAAAGGGTGCTATGCAGTTGAGTCACTTCGCCGAGCAGCAGCCGCTGCAAGCGGCTAATACGCAAGTGGCAGCCGACATCAATCTGGTGGGCGTGGATGACCAGGCATTGCAACAACTGCACGCGCAGCACGGTGCTTTTAGCCACGCACTGCCGCTGCTGCCGTTGCAGAAAGGCTTGCTGTTCCATGCACAAACCACTTCATCCGCTGGCAGTTACAACTCATTGACACGTCTGACACTGAGCGGCGATCTCTCTGCTGAAAGCGTGCAGCGGGCACTGAACCAGGTCCTGCTGCGCCACCCGCAGTTGGCCGCCCGCTTTGACAGCGAAATCTGCCTGCAACCGCTGCAGTTGCTGCCAGAGGGTGAACTCACCTGGCCGCTTACGGTGCTCGACACCGACGATATCGAGCAGGCTGAACGGCAAATGCTGGCACAGGATCTGTTTCATCAGCCGGTGATGCTACAGGCGACGCTGATTGCCCATCGCCATGAAGAACGCTGGACGCTGCTGCTCAATGCCCATCATCTGGTGGTTGATGGCTGGTCAACTCCGGTGATCCTCAACGATCTGCTGTGCGCACTGTGTCAACAACCTCTGCCAGCGCATCGCACCCACTACGCGGATATCGTGCGCCAACTCAGCCAGCGTAATGAGCAAGAGGCGCGCAAGCAGTGGCAGGATTGCCTGCGCGATGTGCGCCCGACCTTGATCTATCCCAACGCCTCAGATAGTCCGGTGTTGGAAAAACGTCTGTTGCTGGATAGCGCGCTGGAACGCGAACTGCACGCCCTGTGCCGCACTCGTGGGCTAACGCTCAATACGCTGATGCAAGGCGTGTGGGGCATGATGCTGTCGATTGCCAGCGGTCAACAGGATGTGGTGTTTGGTGCGCCGGTTTCCGGTCGTTTCGGGCAAATCGATGGCATTGATGAGCATGTGGGGCTGTTCAGCAATACGCTGCCGGTGCGGGTGCGTTTCGATCACCAGCGACCGCTGCTGGAACAGCTGGCAGAGCACCAATCGCAGCAAATCCAGCTGATTGAGCAAGACTGCCTCGGTCTGGCGGAAATCCAACAGCTGGCGGGACAAGGCACGCTATTTGACACCCTGCTGGTGGTGGAAAACTACCCCGACAACCTTGGTTTGTTCGATGCCAATGCCCGCGTGCGCTGCGAAAGCATTCACAACCGGGGATACACGCATTACCCCCTGACGCTGCTGGTGTTGCCCGGTGATCAGCTCACGCTGCTGCTGGAGTATCGCGACTGCGTATCCGATGCCGAACGGCTGGCGGAACGCTTACTGCTGTTGTTGCAACAGTTGGTCACCACGCCCGATCTCCCGCTGGCACAGTGGAAGCTGCAAACCCTTGCCGAACAGTCCTTGCTGCAATGGGTCAACAACACTGGGGTTCAGTTGGAAAATGAAACCCTGCAACAGGCAATTGCACAGCAGGCCGCCCGCACACCGGATGCGCTGGCGCTGTGTGATGTCGAACATCAACTGAGCTATCGTGAAATGCAGCGCCAGGCCAGCCTGTTGGCCGATCGCTTAATTGAAGCGGGCGTGATGCCGGGCGATATCGTTGCCGTGGCGCTGCCGCGTTCCGTGCGCCTCAGCATTGCCCTCACCGCCATCTTGCAGGCGGGTGCCGCATGGCTGCCACTCGACATTGGTTATCCCGATGAACGACTGTCCTACATGGTTGAAGATGCACGTCCGTGGGTGGTGATCACTGAATCTGCGCTGGAAAGCCGTTTCGCCACCTTTGGTACGCTAATGATGTTCGATGGCCTGGCGAGTGAGCAGCTTATCGCGCGTCATGCCCAACCGAAGCCAGATGCCCATCGCCCGGCCTACGTGCTTTACACCTCCGGTTCCACCGGCAGGCCGAAAGGTGTGGTGGTCAACCAACGCGCCATCATCAACCGCCTGCGCTGGATGCAAGCCAGCTATCCGCTGCGCAGTGACGACGTGGTGTTGCAGAAAACCCCGTGCAGTTTTGATGTCTCGGTGTGGGAGTTCTTCTGGCCACTGATGACCGGTGCACAGCTGATGATGGCCCCGCCGGAAGCGCACCGCGATCCGCAGGCGCTGTGGCAGTTGATCGACGATTATCAGGTCACCACTCTGCACTTTGTCCCTTCCATGCTGGCGGCTTTTGTCAGCCACATTGCCAGCCAGACTGACCAGGCTTGCGCCACCCTGCGCCGTGTATTTTGCAGCGGTGAAGCGCTCGCCTGCGATCTGGCGCGCAGCTATCAGCAATTGATTGCCGCTCCTCTGCACAACCTCTACGGACCGACTGAGGCCGCCGTTGACGTGACCTGGCAGCCCGCCAGCGGCAGTGCGTTAGAGGGATTGAGTGGACCCGGCGTGCCGATTGGGCGTCCGGTATGGAACACTCAGTTGCACATCCTCGATAGCCTGCTGCGTCCGGTTCCGGTGGGCGTGCCCGGCGATCTCTATCTCAGCGGCGTGCAACTGGCCGATGGCTATCTGCATCGCGCTGACCTCACCGCCCAGCGCTTTATTGCTGCGCCGTTTGCCGAGGGCGAACGCATGTATCGCACCGGTGATATTGCTTGCTGGCGTGATGACGGCGCGGTGGAGTATCTGGGACGCAGTGACGATCAGCTCAAAATGCGCGGTCAGCGTATCGAACCTGGCGAGATTGAACAGGCGCTGGTGGCAATCCCCGGTGTGGCGCAAGCCGTGGTTGCCGCACGGGCCCTGACGCAACAAACGGCAGCAGGCGTCGATAACCGGCAACTGCTCGCCTGGCTGGTGGCGGATGCGGGTATCACTCTGGATATTGCGCAGGTTACACAGCAACTCGCTGCGCGATTGCCTGCACATATGCAACCGGTAAATTATCAGGTCATCGACGAGCTGCCACTCAGCGCCAACGGAAAATTAGACCGCAAAGCGTTGCCGATGCCGCAACTCAGCGCGCGCAGCGGGCGTTTACCGCAAAGCGAGAATGAGCGCTTGCTGGCTGAACTTTTCCAGCAGTTATTGGGTTGCGAACAGGTATACGCAAAAGATGACTTCTTCGCGCTGGGCGGCCACTCACTGCTAGCGATGCGACTGGTCGCTGAATTGCGTCGTCGTTTGCCACAGCCGATCAGTGTCGGACAGGTGATCGCGGCACGCAGCGTGGAGAAACTGGCCGCGTTGCTGGCAGGTACGGTCAGCGACACCGGTGGCAACGGGGAACTGCTGCCGCTGCGCGCAGGGCAAGGGCCAACGCTGTTCTGCATTCATCCGGCTTCGGGCTTCGCCTGGCAGTACAGTGCGTTGCTGCACTATCTCGACGGTGATTTCCCGATTGTTGGGCTGCAATCGCCACGACCTGATGGGGTGATTACCGCCTGCGACAGCGTCGATGCAATGTGCGAACACCATCTTACGACTATCCGACAGCAACAGCCGCACGGACCTTATTACCTGTTGGGCTACTCGCTGGGCGGCACGCTGGCGCAAGGTATTGCAGCACGTTTGCAAGCGCATGGCGAAAGCGTCGCGTTCTTGGGCCTGCTGGATACCTACCCCGCCGAGGGTCAGGACTGGCGCACGCCAGAAGCCGACGAAGCGGAGCAGGAAGTGGCACGCGAGCAGGCGGAGTTTATGGCGGCCACGGAAGATGAACGCGATGCGCTGTTACGCGAGGAGAAAGCCGCGATGTTCAACACCATCGTTGCCAACTACAAAGATGCCGTTGCCCGTCTGGCTGAGGCGCGGACGCCGCGCTATGCCGGTAAAGCCACGCTGTTTATGGCGGAGAGAACGGTGCCTCCTGGCATGGACGTTGCGGCAAGCTGGGCGCCGTTTGTTTCCGAGCTGGAGATCTGGCCGCTGGACTGCGAGCACGCGGACATCTTGTCTGCCGCATCGCTGAAAGCACTGGGCCCGCTGCTCAACCGACTGCTGGCGTAACGCCTTATACGTATCGTAGCGGCGCAATTTATTCCCCCGCTACCACGTACTCAGATGGGAAAAATTTCATGATACAACGATTCTTTCTTATGGATATGTATGGCTAAACCCTCGATTTTTCTTGATTTCAGCTTGCTGAAAAAAAACGCCGCGTTCCGCGCCATCTTCTGCGCCCGCATGTTATCGGTGTTCGCACTCGGCATGCTGGCAGTGGGCGTACCGGTGCAGATTCAGGCCATGACCGGTTCAACCTTACAGGTCGGTGTGGCAGTAATGCTGGATGGCATCGGCATGTTTATCGGCCTGCTGCTGGGCGGCGTGCTGGCGGACCGCTATGACCGCCGCAAATTAATCCTGTTTGCACGTGGCACCTGCGGGGTTGGTTTTGTGCTGCTCAGCCTGAACGCGTTCAGCCCCAGCCCTTCTTTGTGGGCGCTTTACTTCCTCGCCTTCTGGGATGGTTTCTTTGGTGCGCTGGGAATGACCGCGCTGATGGCGGTCATTCCGCTGATTGTTGGTCGCGAGCATCTGGCGGAGGCCGGTGCACTCAGCATGTTGACGGTGCGTCTTGGTGCAATCCTGTCCCCGGCGCTGGGTGGCATGATCATTGTCGCCGCGGGCGTCGGCTGGGCATTTGCCGTTGCCGCGATAGGTACGCTGGCGACGCTCATCCCCTTGGTTCGCCTCCCCGCCCTGCAACCTGAACAACAAGAACCCGAACATCCCCTGCGCGCGCTGGCGAGCGGTATCCAGTTCGTCTGTCGTCATCCCGTCGTCGGCACGGTGGTACTGGTGGGCTTGCTACTCAGCATGATCGGTGCCGTTCGCGTGCTGTTCCCGGCGCTGGCCCTGACGTGGCAACTGGATGCCTCGGCGTTAGGATTGATGTATTCGGCCGTCCCGTTTGGCGCGATGATTGGCGCCTTTACCAGCGGTTGGGTGCGGCAATTATCGCGTCCAGGTGTGGTGCTCGTCGCCAGTGCCCTACTGGCATTTGGCTCCATCGCCGCGCTGGGTCTGATACACCATCTCGCTGCCGCGTTAGTGGTGTTAGTGTGTTACGGCTACAGCAACGCCATCGCATCACTGCTGCAGTTCATCCTGATCCAGCATCACACACCGGACGCCTTGTTGGGACGGGTGAACAGTTTAGGCACCGCACAGGACGTAACCGGAGATTCCGTTGGCGCGCTGGGTTTAGGTGCGTTGGCCCGCAGCCTGGCACCACTGAGCAGCGTATTGTGGTTTGGCGGTGTGGCAGCCGGTTTATTGATGTTGGTGGCCTTGGCCGCACGCGGTTTGCGCACGGCCAGACTAGACAATGGTGAGCATAGTCACACGCAAGCTGCTGCTTAGTGCACGAATTGCCGTTCGATGCTGCTGAGCATATTGCTGGCGCTGTAGTAATCGAGACGGAAAGTATCGTTGCCCATGGCATAAATAGCGTGCTGCTGAACCGCAGGTAAATGAGCGAGGAACGGATTCTTCGCGACCTGCGGCACGGTTTTATCATCCGCCGCAAACAGCAGCAGCGTATTACCCGTGATGCCATCGGCCATGGTTTCGCCGTTAAGCTGGATGATATCGTTGCGTTTACCCATACTGGTGCTGCCCTGCAGACTGGCGGGCGGCGCAGCCAGCGTAAAGCCTAACTCTTTTAGCAACATGCCCTGCGCCGACGCAGGCGTCCACAGGTTCATGCCACGTCCATCTTCGTAATAGACAATCGCGGATGTTGGCTGCGGCGGCAGTGTGATTGCACTGCGAACGGCGTCAACGCGTTGATCGAACTGTGCGATAACCTTTTTCGCATCTGCTTCGTGACCGGTAATGCTACCCAACTGTAACGCCAGCGCCTGCCAGCTCTTATCACCATAATCGACCACCAAAACCGGCGCGATAGTGCGCAGCTGATCGTAGAGTTTCAGCGCCGAATCACCGCCGGTGGCTGCAATCACAATCAGATCGGGCGCTTCAGCGGCAATCGCTTCGGCATTGGGCTGCGAGACATACAGCGGCTTCACATGCCGTGCGCGTGCCACCTCACTCCATTGGGTAAAAAAGCCCTGCGCATCAGATACGCTGCTGTTACGACTGGTGGCCCCTGAACCGATGAGCGGCGCATTGATCGCCAGCAACGTTCCGCTCAGCGTGACGCTGGTAGAGACAATTCGCTGTGGAGGCAGTTGCAAGGTAAGCGGGCCTTGAGGTGTTTCAAGCGTGCGCGGCCAACCTGTACTGGTTTCGGCGGCCATGGTTTTTGCAAACAGGGTAGAGAGAAACAGGAGTGCCAGAACAGGCAAACGCATCAGGTTGTCCATTACTTGATAATTGAGAATGGATATCATTATCAAAAAAAGGTGTGGGAGCAAGTGTTTTAGTTGAGGATTGATAACGGTGTGTGGGATTGCCCTCACCCCGGCCCTCTCCCACAAGCGGGAGAGGGAGGCGATCCAGCATATCTGATGCGGCTTACCTAACCGAAAAGCCGTACCTTACGGTCCCCTCTCCTTTTGGGAGAGGGTTAGGGTGAGGGGAAACAAACCGCACTACTGCTCCAGCGAATAGCGCGTCATCGGTGCCACGGCCTTAATCAACCCGTTAGCCTTCATGTAATCGCCAAACGCGGTATATCGCGCTTGATCAAAGCTCGCGCTGTGCGCGGCAAACAGCGGCAACGTTGCTTCCCAAGCCTGATGATTCAGCTTGGTGTTCAGTTCCGGATACTGCTTGATAAAGGCTTTCCACGCCTCTTCCGGATGCGCTCGCAGCCATACCACACCGGCATCTAACCCACGTAAAAACGCCGGTATGCGCTTATCCTGCGCGGCACTGTTGTTGTTTGCCAGAATGATCAGCTCATCATAAGCCGGCACGCCGTAGTCTTCCGGCTTGAACACCACCGGCTTCGCGCCTTTGTCTTTCAGGTCGATCAGCTCGTAGTTACGAAAAATGGTCATCGCGCCGTCGATTTTATGCGTCAGCAGCGCTGAGGTGGAATCCATGTTAAGACTGATGAGCTTGACGGAATCGACATCCACGCCCTGAGACTTCAGCATATTTCGGATAGCAACATCTTCCGAACCTGGCACGGCATAGCCGAGGGTTTTGCCGGCGAAATCCTTAAGTGAGTGAATATCGCTGGAGACGGTGGTTAAGGTATTCAGCGGCTGACCAATTAGCGTACCCGCGCGGATAACCGGGACGTCCTTCTCCACCAGCGTGTATAGCTGGGGCTGATAGCTAATCGCCAGATCGGCTTTGCCCGCCGCCAGCAGCAGCGGCACAGAGGCCGAATCTGCTGGCGCGATCATCTCCACATCCAGCCCTTCTTTCTTGAAAGCGCCGCTGAATTGCGCGGCAAAAATCGCGGCATGATTGGGGTTCACAAACCAATCGAGCAGCAGGCGAACTTTCTCTTCAGCGTGTGCGCTGGTGGCCAGCAACAGCAGTGCGGTGATTGCAGTACGTAGGGTGTTCAAAGTGCATCCTTATATTGAGTGCCAGAGGCGTTTTTTACGAATCAATGCCACGCTGCCGGAGAGCAGCAGCGCCAGAATCAGTAACAGCAGCAGAGCAGCAAAGCTGGTGGCGGTTTCCAGTCGTGCGTTGGATTGCATCATCAGATAACCCAACCCTTCGCTGGCTCCGACCCACTCGCCAATCACCACGCCTATCGGCGCTAAAACCACCGCCATCTGCAACCCGGAAAAAAATTGCGGCAGTGCAGCGGGCCAGCGCACATGCCAGAACACCTTCACGCGGGAGCTGTTCAGGGTATTTGCCAACTCAAGCCAGCCAGATGGCGTCCGGCACAGCCCATCGAACAGGGATAAACAGAGCGGAAAAAACACAATCAGCGCCGCTACGACTACTTTGGAAGCCATGCCAAATCCCAGCCACAGCACCAGCAAGGGCGCTAAGGCAAACACCGGGATCGCCTGGCTGGCCGTGACCAGCGGAAACAGCAGGCGGCGTAGTGTCTGGCTCCCCGCCATCAACACCGCGAGGATCACCCCGCTCCCTACGCCGAGCAGCAGCGCCAGCACAATCTCCGCCAGCGTGTATATCGCGTGATGCCACAACAGTTGACGATGCAGCCACAACGCTTCCAGCACCGCCACCGGTGAAGGCAGCAGAAACTCCGGCACGCCGCTGCGCCGCGCTAACAGCCACGCGCACAGCAGCACCGCGATCAGATAGATCGCGCTATACAGTTTTTTCATCTTGATTCAGTCGTGAGAAGAGTTTGCCCTGCGCCTGCAGCAGACCTGGGTCATCCAGAGCACGCGGCGCTTCACCGCCCGGCACCGGCCAGGCTTCGATCATTAGCGGTTGCCCATTTAGCAGCACAATGTCATCCGCCATGCGGCAGGCTTCGAGCGGATCGTGCGTCACCAGCAGCACCGTTTTGCCTTTTAGCAAGGTGGCGGTGAGGGTTTGCAGGCTGAGTTTGGTCATTACATCCAGAGTGGCGAAGGGTTCATCCATCAACACCACCTCGCGTTGCGCATACAAGGTGCGTGCCAGTGCCACGCGCTGCCGCATCCCACCGGAGAGTTGGCTGGGCGGCGCGTTGGCCACCTCGCTGAGTTTCACCTGCTCCAACAGTGCTAAAGCGCGGGGGCGATTGGGCTTTTCACCGTTCAGACGCGCTGAGAGCATCACGTTTTCCAGCACCGTTAACCACGGATAGAGCAGATCCTGCTGTCCCATCCAGGCGACCTTGCCCGATACTCCCTCAACAGTGCCGTGCTCAGGTTGCAGCAAGCCTGCCACCAGTCGCAGCAAGGTACTTTTACCAATACCGCTGCGCCCGAGAAACACCGTGGTTTTTCCGCCGCGCAGTGACAGGTTTAGCCGTTCACACAGCGGGTTTTCTCCCCAGCCAAAGGTGACCTGGTTGAAACTGAGCGCGTTCATGGACGGCGCGCCGCTAAAATGGCGAGCTGGGTAAATCCGCGCTGCATCAGGTCTGACGCCGCCTTCGCCGCGCGGATGCCGCTGGCGCACACCAGCACGATGCGCTGATCCTGTGGCGGCTGCCAGTCTGCGATCCCCTGCGGCAAAATCCGTTCAACATGCGCTGCCACGCTATCCGGCGCTTCTTCAAAGCCGCGCAACTCGACAATACAGTCAGCGGCGCTGAGTTGCTGTTGATCGATAAACGGCACCGCCTGTTCCGGCTCCTCTGCTCCATCAAACCGGAACTGCCGAAAATGCCAGTTAACGAAATCACAGTTCACCACACACCCGAGCGGTGAAGGATGTAAATCCAGTAATACGCTCAGTGCCATTTGCGCCTGCATCGCACCCAACGTGGCCACGGCCGGTCCCATTACCCCTGCGGTATTGCAGTTGGCCGCCGAGGCAGGAAGTTGCGGAAACAGCGCACGATAACTCGGCGCACTGCCGCAGAAACCGCCGACATAACCCTGACGACCGAGCACCGAGGCGCTGATCAATGGGATGTTGCTCTGTAGACAGGCATCCGAGAGCGGATAGGTCACCGCGAAGTTGTCCGCTGCATCGATCACCAAATCGATATCCGTGAGGGTTTGCGGCAGATGGCTGGCGGTGATCGCATACCGAAATGCATCGATTTGCACCTCGGGATTACGCTGCTGCAACGCCTGCTGCGCACGCTCCGCTTTGCTGAATCCAATATCCTGCTGGGTAAACAGCGTCTGACGATGCAAATTGTGTAGCGCCACTTCATCGTCATCGCACAGGCGAAGATATCCGATCCCCGCTCCCACCAGCTGCGGCAGCAGCGTGGCCGCTAATCCGCCCGCGCCCACCACCAGCACGCGCGCCGCCGCCAGTTTCTGCTGCCCTGCGATGCCGATTTCTGGCAGCATCATCTGCCGTTGATAGCGTTCCATGGTGGCTCCTCAGCTCAGATTCGCCAGGCCGAAGATCGGCGTAGAGGCCGCTGCCATATCGCGCTTCTCCATCAAACCAGCACTACGCGCTGCCTGCCCCGCTTCAATCGCCAGACGGAAGCCGTTCGCCATGCCCACCGGATCGCCCGCTTTCGCCACAGCGGTGTTGAGCAGAATGCCATCGAAGCCCATTTCCATCGCCTGCGCCGCTTGTGAAGGGGCACCAATACCCGCATCAATAATCAGTGGGATATCGCTGAACCACGCGCGCATGGCACGCAGGCCGTCAATATTGCGCAGCCCCTGCCCGGAACCAATGGGGGCGCCCCACGGCATCAACAGCTCACAGCCCGCTTCCAGTAATTTTTCGCCGACAATCAAATCTTCCGTGGTATACGGGAACACCTTAAAGCCGTCTGCACAAAGAATGCGCGCGGCTTCCACCAGCGCGAACGGATCGGGCTGCAGCGTATCCGCATGACCGATCACTTCCAGCTTGATCCATGGCGTATTAAATAACTCACGCGCCATCTGCGCGGTGGTTACCGCCTCTTTCACCGTGTGACAGCCCGCCGTGTTTGGCAGCACCCGCACATCCAGATCGGTGAGCAGCTCGCGAAATGCCGCCCCAGCCGCGCCTTCACGCCGCAAACTCACGGTGATGATTTCAGTGCCTGAAGCCGCAATCGCCTGCTGCAAAATAGCGGGAGAGGGATAGCCAGCCGTCCCTAACAGAAAACGTGACTGCGGTGCGAAATCGTAAAACATGCTTCAACCTCCCTGCATCGGTGACAACACCTCTAACTGACAGCCCTCTTCCAGCGTTTGGCTACTGTACTGGCTCTTCGGCACGAACATGCCGTTGAAGGCACTGGCGACACAGGCGGCGTCAATTTGCTGTTCGATCAGCAATTCGCTAAGCGTGCTGGCCTCGGTGCTAATCGCTCGGCCATTAAGCAGAATGTTCATGGTGCTGCTCCCCAAAAATGCGCTGCATCAGCTGTTCTGCCAGCATCGGTGCCAGCAGAAAACCATGGCGATACAGGCCATTAAGATAGTAAGTGTGATTGTGATAACGGATTTCTGGCAGGTTGGCCGGATAAGCAGGACGCAGCCCACTGGCACTTTCCACCACGCGTGCTTCAGCTAATGCAGGATGGATGGCATAGGCAGCGCTGAGCAGCTCCATCATGGCGCGAGCGCTGATAGCACTGGCATCGTCGCTTTCCACCATGGTCGCGCCCAGCATGAAATGGCCGTCTCGACGCGGCACCAGATAGCAGGGAAAACGCGGATGCAGCAGACGAATCGGGCGCGAGAATTGCACCTCATCACTGTGCAGGATAACCATCTCACCCCGCACGGCGCGCAGGTGGCTTAGCTCACTCTTCGCATGAATCCCACGGCAATCAATCACCTGCCCATGAGGCTGCTGCGCATCAAAACGCACCCCGCGCTGCAACAGCTTTTCGCGCATTTCGGTGAGGGCGAGACGGGGATCGAGATGCGCCTCGCGTGTAAAGTACAGCCCACGGGCGAAACGCCCTTCCAGCATCGGTTCAATCTCAGCGGGAACGACCCACTGATGTTGTTCCGTCATGCGCGCAAAGCGGTTGAGTTCCTGGCTGTCGCGCGGCGGTGCCACCACCAGCGTACCCTGCTCTACAACGCTGTTGACGCGCTGCTGCCACCAGCCAGCGGAATGTTGCCCAAGGGTGATCACCTCCTGCGGCGCACTTTCAGATTCACACCAGGGAGCCAGCATGCCGCCAGCAAACCACGAGGCGGGTTGGCGCGTTTCATCGCCGATCACCTCGACGTCTTCACCACGCTCAGCCAGCAAGGTCGCCACGCACAGGCCCGCCACGCCGCAGCCTAAGACTGTCCAGCGGCTCACAGCCGTCGATCCGGGATACAAAGGGAGTTCACATCGGCCTCTCAGTTTTCGCTGAGACCCGCAGATACAGGAGGAGGGAAAGGGCGCGAGCAATCCTCTGCGCCAGACAACGCAACCTGTGCGCTGTCAGTCTTCCTACGCCAGTATCAACTGGGTCAGGTTCAAAGGGTCGCTAAGCCGCGCAGTGCGCTTTTAGCCTCTCAGTCTCTTTGGCGAGACTCCCCCGACGCGTCTATTTGTATTGCAGGTGCCGGTCGGCGTCAAGCGCGGATTGCGTCAGACCAGAAACGCATTTATCGCTACGCGCGCAATGTGGATTACAAACGTAACATATGGTATACAAACGCATTATTGCTACTTTCATGCGCAAAGAAATTACAGGTGATGTTGGGTTTATTATGAAAAATATTAGAGTTGCCTTTATTAAAGCCGGTTGGCATAAAGAGATTGTGCACAATGCGCTGGTGGGTTTTGAGCAGGAATTAAAAGCACAGAACGTTGATGCTGAATTAAAAGTACTGGAAGTGCCAGGCGCATTTGAAATGCCGTTGCTGGCAAAACGCCTGGCTGAAACCGGCAAATATGATGCGATCGTCGCCGCTGCACTGGTGGTTGATGGCGGCATTTATCGCCACGATTTCGTTGCGGCAGCAGTGGTAGATGGCCTGATGAACGTGCAATTGAGCACCAACGTCCCGGTCTTCTCTGTGTCACTGACGCCACATAATTTCCAGCCAGTAGACGTGCTGGAAAACTTCTACACCGAGCACTTTATTAAGAAAGGCAAAGAAGCCGCGCGCGCTGCGCTGGCGATTCATAATTTGTCGATCGATTAATAATCTTAAAAGAACACTTCATTATTAGGATGAAGTGTTCTTTTTTAAATTTAATACCCTCCCCTTTATCATTTTTATTCAAAAGTTTTCCCGAAAAACGCATAAGCCGTTACCTGCATTATTTCAACTTGCGTAAATTTTTGTCGTGAACAGAAAAATGTGAACAAAAACGCTTCACATTCATAGCATTCACTATACTGTATAGCACAGGCTATATTTTATTGAGGGATGACGATGTTCAAGACTAAGGTCGTATCGGTTGCCATGCTCGTGCTCGCACTGAGTGCCCCCGCTTTTGCTGCAGAAAAACTCAAAGTGGTCACCACCTTCACGGTGATTGCTGATATGGCCCGCAACGTGGCGGGAGATGCGGCTGAAGTCACGTCCATCACTAAGCCGGGGGCAGAAATCCATGAGTATCAACCCACGCCGGGCGATATTCGTCGTGCGCAGGGCGCGAACCTCATTCTGGTCAACGGGTTTAACCTCGAACTTTGGTTCAACCGCTTCTATCAACGCCTGAAAGGTGTGCCGGAAGTGACCGTCACGGCGGGCATTGAACCGCTTGGCATCACCGAGGGACCTTACAATGGTAAACCCAATCCGCATGCGTGGATGTCACCAGATAATGCACTGATCTACGTCGATAACATCCGCGATGCCTTACAAAAATACGATCCCGCTAATGCCACTGTTTATCAGGCCAATGCTGAACGCTATAAAGCGCAAATCCAACAAACATTGGCTCCGATGCGCGCAGCGATCGATCAGCTGCCAGAAAACCAGCGCTGGTTAGTCACCAGTGAAGGGGCGTTTTCCTACCTGGCGCGCGATTTGGGGCTAAAAGAACTCTACCTATGGCCGATCAATGCCGATCAGCAAGGCACACCGCAGCAGGTGCGCAAGGTGATCGATGCAGTGAAAGCTAACGCGATCCCCACCATCTTTAGCGAAAGCACCATCTCCGCCAAACCCGCCCAGCAAGTGGCACGTGAAGCGGGGATTCACTACGGCGGCGTGCTGTACGTCGATTCCCTTAGCAACAACGACGGCCCGGTGCCTACCTACATCGATTTACTGCGCGTCACCACGGACACCGTCGCGAAAGGCATTGCTGCCGGGAGCCAAAAATGACCCTTAACGTGCAAGATGTCAGCGTCACCTACCGCAACGGCCACACGGCGTTACGCCAGGCGTCATTCTCCGTGCCCGCGGGGAGCATCGCAGCGCTGGTTGGCGTCAATGGCTCCGGAAAATCCACGCTGTTCAAAGCCATTATGGGTTTTGTGCCGCTTTCAACGGGCCATGTGACGCTGGCGGAGATGCCCGCTAAAACCGCGTTGAAGCGCAACATCGTCTCCTATGTGCCTCAAGCCGAAGAGGTGGACTGGAGTTTCCCGGTGCTGGTGGAAGATGTGGTGATGATGGGCCGCTATGGATATATGAACATGCTGCGTATGCCACGCGTAGAGGACAAACGCAGCGTGGATGAGGCGCTGGCGCGTGTGGGCATGAGTGACTATCGCCATCGGCAGATCGGTGAGTTGTCCGGTGGTCAGAAGAAACGCGTCTTTCTCGCCCGCGCACTGGCGCAGAGTGGGCAGATCATCCTGCTGGACGAGCCGTTTACCGGCGTGGATGTGAAAACTGAAGCGGCAATCATCACGCTATTGCAGGAACTGCGCGATGAAGGCCGTACCATGCTGGTCTCCACGCACGATCTCAACGCTATCCCGGATTTCTGTGACCGCTGTGTGCTGGTGAAGAACACTGTGCTGGCCAGCGGTCTGCTCGCTGACACCTTCACGCCAGCCAATCTGGCACGCACCTTTGATGGTGAATTGCAGCAGAGAAACGCCGCACTTTTGCAAAAAATCGGGGCCAGCCATGTCGTGGATTATTGAGCCCTTCGGCTACCAATACATGCTCAATGCCATGTGGATTGCGGCATTGGTCGGGGCGATTTGCGCCTTTCTCTCCTGTTTTTTGATGTTGAAAGGCTGGTCGCTGATTGGCGATGCGCTGTCGCACTCGATTGTGCCCGGGGTGGCGGGGGCTTATATGTTGGGTCTGCCCTTCTCGCTCGGTGCTTTTCTCTCCGGCGGTCTGGCAGCAGGCAGCATGCTGTTTCTGAATCAACGCACGCGGTTGAAAGAAGATGCGATTATCGGGCTGATTTTCTCCTCCTTTTTTGGCATCGGTCTGTTTTTGGTCTCGCTTAACCCGACTTCAGTCAATATACAAACCATTGTGCTGGGCAACATTCTGGCGGTCGCGCCCGCCGATATCTGGCAACTCGGCGCGATTGGCGTGATCACCCTGACGATATTGTTGCTGAAGTGGAAGGACCTGATGGTCACCTTCTTCGATGAGAGCCACGCGCGATCCCTGGGCTTAAATACTACGGCACTCAAGATTCTGTTTTTTACTCTGCTCGCTGCTTCAACCGTCGCCGCGTTACAGACGGTGGGTGCCTTTATGGTGATTTGTCTGGTGGTCACGCCTGGTGCCACCGCCTACCTGCTCACGGATCGTTTTCCACGCCTGTTAATGATCGCGGTAGCGATTGGCAGTATCACCAGTTTCCTCGGTGCCTGGAGCAGCTATTTTCTCGACGGCGCCACCGGTGGCGTGATTGTGGTGGCGCAAACGCTGGTGTTCCTGGTGGCGTTTACCTTTGCACCTAAACACGGCGTACTGGCTGCACGGCGTCGTGCACGTCAGGCTCAGGAGATGAACAGTCATGAGTGAAATACTGCTGAGCCCGTTCCAGTTTGAATTTATGAACATGGCGCTGATCATTACCCTGCTGTTGTCGCTGCCGTGTGCCATGCTGTCAGCTTTTTTGGTACTGAAAGGCTGGTCCCTGCTGGGTGATGCCATGAGTCACGCGGTGTTTCCCGGCGTGGTGCTGGCGTGGTGGATCGGTTTGCCGTATGCGATCGGCGCATTTATTGCCGGAATGCTGTGCGCTCTGGCCACGGGATTTATCAGCCAAAACAGTCGTATCAAGCCCGATACCGTGATGGGCATTGTGTTTTCGGGGATGTTTGGCGCGGGTCTGGTGCTCTATCTAAAGCTGAAACCCGAAGTGCATCTCGATCATATTCTGTTCGGCGATATGCTCGGCATTGCCTGGTCTGATATAGCGCAAACCGCAGCCATCGCGCTGCTGGTGGTGGTGCTGTTAAGCCTAAAATGGCGCGACCTGTTGCTGCATGCGTTTGACCCGCAACAAGCGCGCGCCTGCGGTATTAACGGTAATCTCATGCATTACGGGTTGCTGTGTTTGATCGCCCTGACCATTGTGGCTGCGCTGAAATCGGTGGGGGTGATTTTGTCGATTGCCATGTTGATTGCGCCTGGTGCGATTGCGTTGTTGCTGGCGCGCCGATTTTTGCAGGTGATGCTACTGGCAGTGTTGATCGCTGTTGTGACCGGCGTGTGTGGGGTTTACGCCTCGTTCTTCCTTGATAGTGCGCCTGGACCGACGATTGTGGTGCTGTATAGCCTGATGTTTTTGGTGACGTTTGTGGTGGTGAGCTGGCGCGATCGGAGAGTTGCCAGGTGCGCATAAAGGTACAACCGGGCACATGGGTAACAGATCAGACCGGGCACATAGGTAACACTTTTGTGCTCAGTCGATTCGAATAATACTTTTTT
>NZ_JBNBPL010000020.1:0-103004 GCF_059412425.1 Pantoea sp. CFCC18177 | reverse complement strand
GCATAGTGAGTCTCCTCTGCTATGCCAATTTATAACTGTTACCCATGTGCCCGGTCTAAAGTGTTACCTATGTGCCCGGTTTGCACCTTTATGCGCACCTGGCGATATTAATGTTGACTCAACCACACATCGTAAACGCTTTCCGGCATCTGCTTATAACTGCGGAAACCATAACCATGCACGTAACTGGCGGTGGCAAGCTGATCTTCCGGTTCATACAGTGGAACCGCCAACGCCAACTGCGGTAAAGCGCGTTGCTGCAACTCACTGTAATACTGGCGGCGCTGCTTCAAATCCAGCGTCGCGGCGGCTTGATCCAACAGCCCATTGATACTGGCATCATTGACGCGGCTGTAATTAATCGCTCCACCCTGCGCAATGGGGCGGTAGTGGTTTTCAATATCCACGCCGTCGGTCGGTGTGTTGGAGTTAGCGATGGTGCCAAACTTGCCGCTTTTGCGGACGTCCACATAGGTACCGGAATCCACATAGTTGAGTTTGAGATCGATTCCTAACCGTTGACGCGCCTGTGCCTGAATCGCCTGCAACAACACATCTCGCTGGTCGCGTACGGTGGCCTGCGCCTGAATCAACTCAATGCGCAAGCGCTCACCGTTTTTGGTGCGATAGCCCTTACTGTCTCGGGTTTGCCAACCCGCTTCATCCAGCAGTTTGTTAGCGGCAGCAGGGTTGTTGCCGTACTTCCCTTCCAGCTCATTGTTATACAGCGGGTCAATCGGTGACGTGATGCCCCAGGCACGGGTACGCTCGCCGCGATACACCGATTTCAGCAGCGGATCGATCTCCAGCCCCTGCAACAAGGCCTGGCGCACTTTGACATCCTGTGTGGGGCCGTATTCGACGTTGAGGAATAGTGAGTACGGGGTACCGGTATTGAGCGCGTGCTGGTAGGTAAAATCAGGGTTGTCCTTGAATTCACCCGCGTCGTTACCGGAAATGCCTTCAATCGCATCCACCTGACCGGAGAGCAACGCCCCGGTGCGCACCGAGGATTCCGGCAAGAAACGATAGGTGACACGATCGAGATAGGCCGGTCCCTGATGTTTCGCGGTGGCCGGTGCCCAGTGGTAATTCGGGTTCTTCACAAAAGTAACCTGCTGGCCCTTCTCGTAACTTTGCAGGATA
This sequence comes from Pantoea sp. CFCC18177, assembly GCF_059412425.1. NCBI lineage: Bacteria > Pseudomonadati > Pseudomonadota > Gammaproteobacteria > Enterobacterales > Erwiniaceae > Pantoea > Pantoea sp. CFCC18177. Next base: position 101,858 of record NZ_JBNBPL010000020.1, on the reverse strand, counting down.
AACGGCCCGGTACCGGCAATCTCCGTGCCACCCGATTTTAGCTGCGATGATTTCCAACTGGAGGGGGAAAGGATTTGCAGCCCCGCCGCGAAGGAGAGGAACGGTGAATAGACCGATTTCAGTGTAATCACCACCGTGTGATCGTCGGGCGTTTCAATCTTGTCGATGTGCGATCCCATCAGGCACAGGCTGGTACCGGCGCAGTACTGCGCCACCTGAGTTTGGCGAAAGTTTTCGGCCACGGCGTTGGCATCCAGCTTTTCGCCGTTGGAGAACGTCACATCGCGGCGCAGATTGAAGCGCAAGGTTTTGCCATCTTCGCTGGCTTGATAGCTCTCCGCCAGCCACGGCACAAAGCTGCCGTCTGGACGGCGGGCCAGCAGCGATTCCCAGAAGTTGCGCAGGGTGATTTCGGCTTTGTCCTGCCCGTTAAGTTGTGGGTTGAAGGTGGTGGGTTCAGTTTCTACGCCGACCGTCAGACTACCGCCGCTAACCGGTTTATCGGCGGCAACGGCATTGCCCAGCAGGCAGAAGAAACCCAGAGCCAGAGTGATTGCGTTCGCTTTCATATTATCCTTGGTGATTGCAGGTGTTATTTTAAATAGCCGCGTACCGGCTTGATTTATATTTCCCGCTGAATTATTAAAATTCGGATAAATAAATGTAAAACGACAATATTGGCTATCGATGTGATGAAATGCTTTAAAGGAAACAAACGAAATAAATTACGCTTCAACGCTCGTAGGGTCGCCATTTATGGCGACCTAAAACCCTGTGCGCATGAATGCGCACCCTACGAATCGATATCTGAAATGATATTTTGTGGCGGCATCCCTGCCGCCCAAAAAATCACACCGCACGCGCGGCAATAATCCCCTCGGCCACATTGCGTGGCGCTTCGGCGTAATGCGCGAACTCCATGCTGTAGGTCGCACGACCTTGAGACATGGATCGCAGCGTGGTGGCGTAGCCAAACATCTCTGACAGCGGCACTTCGGCACGGATGATACGCGCACCAAAGCGCTCGTCCATGCCTTGCAGCGTACCGCGACGCGATGACAGATCACCCATCACGCCACCGGCATACTCCTCTGGCGTTTCCACTTCCACCTGCATCACCGGTTCAAGAATCACCGGATCGGCCTGTTTAGCTGCGGCTTTAAAACCAAAAATCGCCGCCATACGAAACGCCATTTCCGAGGAGTCCACCTCATGGTAAGACCCGAACGTCAGCGTGGCTTTAAGATCCACCACCGGATAACCCGCCAGCACGCCACTGTTCAGCGCTTCACGAATCCCCTTCTCTACCGAAGGAATAAACTCGCGCGGCACCACCCCGCCTTTGGTGGCATCTTCAAAGGCAAAACCGGCACCGGCAGCCTGCGGTTCCAGCGTCAACACCACGTGACCATACTGGCCTTTACCGCCCGATTGACGCACAAACTTGCCTTCCACATCACGCACCGTTTTGCGGATGGTTTCGCGATAGGTGACCTGCGGGCGACCAATGTTGGCTTCCACGCCAAACTCACGCTTCATGCGGTCAACAATGATCTCCAGATGTAACTCGCCCATACCCGAGATGATGGTCTGGCCTGACTCCTCATCGGTGTGCAGGCGGAACGACGGATCTTCTGCCGCTAACCGCTGCAACGCCAGGCCCATCTTTTCCTGATCGCTCTTGGTTTTCGGCTCGATCGACAATGAAATCACCGGGTCCGGGAACTCCATGCGTTCCAGGGTGATCACCGCATTGGGGTCACACAGGGTTTCACCGGTGGTGACCTCTTTTAATCCCACACAGGCAGCAATATCACCGGCACGGATCTCTTCAATTTCGATGCGATCGTTGGCCTGCATCTGCACAATACGGCCGATACGCTCTTTACGCCCTTTCACTGCATTCCATACGCTGTCACCCTTGCGCAGCACGCCAGAATAGACGCGCACGAAGGTGAGCTGGCCCACGTAGGGATCGCTCATCAGTTTGAACGCCAGTGCAGAGAACGGCTCATCATCATCCGCATGACGTTCATCGTGCTCACCCTTCTCATTCACACCGGCCACCGGTGGCACATCGAGTGGTGAGGGCATCAGCTCAATCACCGCATCCAGCATGCGCTGCACGCCTTTGTTTTTAAAGGCACTGCCACACAGCATCGGCTGGATTTCACCCACCAGCGTGCGCTGACGCAGCCCCGCAATCACCTCTTCTTCGCTGAGATCGCCCTGCTCCAGATAACGGTCCATTAAGGCTTCACTGGCTTCCGCCGCTGCCGCCACCATGTTTTCACGCCATTCGGCCGCCAGCGCCTGCAGCTCCTCTGGAATCGGTGCGTAGCTGAAGGTCATGCCCTGGCTGGCATCATCCCAGTAGATAGCGCGCATCTTGTTGAGGTCCACCACACCGCTGAAGTGATCTTCTGCGCCAATCGGAATCACAATCGGCACCGGATTGGCATGCAGGCGATCTTTCATCATCTGCACCACGCGGAAGAAGTCCGCACCCTGGCGGTCCATCTTGTTGACGAAGGCAATGCGCGGCACGTGGTACTTGTTGGCCTGACGCCATACGGTTTCCGACTGTGGCTGCACGCCACCGACGGCGTCATACACCATCACGGCACCGTCAAGCACGCGCATGGACCGCTCCACTTCGATGGTGAAATCCACGTGGCCGGGGGTGTCGATGATATTGATGCGGTGCGGCGTAAAGCTGCCATCCATACCCGGCCAGAAGCAGCTCACCGCTGCCGAGGTAATGGTAATACCACGCTCCTGCTCCTGTGCCATCCAGTCGGTGGTTGCCGCGCCATCGTGCACTTCACCTAACTTATGGCTCATTCCGGTGTAAAACAGGATGCGCTCAGTGGTGGTGGTTTTACCGGCATCGATGTGCGCGGAGATGCCGATGTTGCGATAACGTTCGATAGGTAGGGGTCGGGGCATGATGCGTCCTTAGTCTGTTCGACTGAAAAAGTGGGCGAGCACCATTGCCCGCCGCTGCGCAACAGCATAGACCTATTGTACGAGTAAATACGAACAGTTTGAGCCTTTTTTAGCCATCGGCGAAACTTGAGGAAGATTCAGCATTTCCGGGCTGGCATGCTTGTCATGGTCGATTTATGGTAAGGGTTTCACTCTCAACGGGAAATCTAACCATGCGCATTCTGGTTGTCGGCGCCGGTGCCACCGGCGGGTATTTCGGTGCACGTCTGGCGCAAGCAGGACGTGATGTGACTTTTCTGGTGCGCGAGCGCCGTTTTCAGCAACTGCAGCAAACGGGCCTGGTGCTGAAAACGCCGGGTGGCACGGAAGTGCTTCAGCCACAGCTGGCGCAAACCGGTAAACTTGAGGGTCAGTTCGATCTGATTATCCTGACGGTGAAAAGCTTTGGTCTGGAGCAGGCGATCGAAGATATCGCCTCGTCTGTCGGGCCAGAGACGCTGATCATGCCGATTCTCAATGGCATGCGCCATATCGATACGCTGCGTGCGCGATTTGGCGACAAGGTGATTGGTGGGCTGTGCAAGATCAACGCCACGCTGGGCGATCAGGGCGAGGTGGTGCAGATGACGCCGCTGCATATTCTCTACTATGGCGCACTCGATGGGCAGAATGATGCGCGCCTGCAACGCCTTGATGAGACGCTGAAGGTGGCGCAGTTCGATACCGTGTTTGCCGATAACATCATCAGCGAGCTTTGGGAGAAGTGGCTGCTGCTGAGCACGCTGGGTGCGGTGTGCTGTATTGCGCGCGGTAATACCCAGCAGGTGCTGCGTTCACACGGCGGTGAAGCGCTGTTACAGGGTATCTTCGCCGAAGTGCTGTCGGTGATCAGCGCTGATGGCTATCAGGCGCGCCCAGCGGTGACGGCGAAGATTTATGAGACGCTGAATAACCCACAGGTGGCGATGACCTCCTCCATGTATCGCGATCTGACGCAAGGTTATGAAATTGAGGCGGATCAGGTGATTGGCGATCTGTTGGTGCGCGGCGCACGCAGTGGCGTGGTAACGCCTTTGCTGAATGCGGTGTATGTGAACTTGCAGGTGTATTTGCAGAACCGCGCGTAAGTGTGTTGAGCCAGGTGCGCATAAATGCGCACCCTACGAATGTTGTAGGGTCACCATTTATGGTGACCTGAGCTTAGAGGCGCGTTTGCACACCCGGCAGCTGCATCAACCGCTGCCAACCTGCTTCCACCTCTTCGGGGATATCGACGTGTCCAAGGAATCCTTTGCCGCGCGGACCGTAGCCGTTTTCGTCATCGCGTAGACGTTGAATTTCCCCCATCAGTAATGAGAGAAAACGCTCCATTGACCACAACCCCTGCGGTGGTGCACCAATGATGCGCAACATGCCTGCATCCATCATCACCTGTGGGGTAAACACCGGCCAGCTAATAAATTCTGGTGCGTCGGCGCGATCGCGCCACTGGTAGCGGAACGTTTCCCAGGTTCGGCGCTGCATCAAGGGGTCCTGCACCAGCAATACGTGCTGCGGCTGCCAGTCTTGCTCATCCAGCAATTTTTGGCTGAAGGCTGCATTCTCTCCGCAGTTACGTGAGGCGGTTTCCAGCAGCAGTTGATCGTCTGGCAGTGCAGCAAAAATCTGCGCCATCTCACCCAGCAGTTCGGCTTCACTTTTGCCTTGGGTAGCGATCTGTCGGTAAAGCGGATGGTTGGCGATCATCTGCGCCAGCAGCGTGGTGGAGTGACCGATACCGCCGCTGATCAGCAGCGGTAATTGATACTTTTTCGCCAGCGCAATCACGCCCTCGACATTGGGCAGGACCGCATGACCGGCAAGAATCGCCAGATCGACCTCCAGCGTACCGTCCACGGGCATGTGGTCGAGCGCCAGCCAGGCCGCCAGCGTATTGATGTCCTGAATCTGTTGGTCATTGAGCTGCATCGCATTCTCCTCGCGTTAACCTTGGCAGTGTAGCGGCTTAACTCCGCGACAGCAGAGAAAAATTTGCTACACTCGCCGCTATCAGATTCAGGAGAGTTTATGACTGCGCGTTCCGTTACCCTCGATGATGTCGCTCAACTGGCGGGGGTTTCTTATCAGACCGTTTCCCGTGTGCTTAACCATTCCGTGCAGGTCTCGCCGCGCACGCGCGCCAAGGTCGAGGCGGCGATGCAGCAGCTCAACTATGTGCCGAACCGTGTGGCGCAACAGCTGGCGGGCAAAGCAACCCGCACCATCGGGTTGGCCACCAGCGATCTGGCGCTGATGGCACCCGCGCAAATTGCTTCCGCCATTCAGCAACGTGCCGCCGCGCGCGGATACCATCTGGTGATTGCCATGGCGAACGCAACGGGAAGCGCCCAGGATACGGTGAATGAACTGCTGGCCCAGCGCGTGGACGCCCTGTTGATTAACCTACCGCTGGATGCCGCGCAGGCTGCTCAGGTGCAGCAGCAGTGCGGCAGCAAACCCACGCTGTTTCTCGATGTCGAACAGCATGCTGCTGTGGCGCAGTGCCAGTATCAAAGCGATTTAGGGGCGCAGCAGGCGGTGGAACATCTTGTTGCACTCGGCCATCAACAGATTGGCGTGCTGAACGGCCCTACCCGCTCAGCGTCCGCTCGTGCGCGCTTCCAGGCCTGGCAGCAGGCGCTGGCGTCACATCAGTTGGAAGCAAGCTGTGTACTTTACGGCGACTGGAGTGCGGCCTCAGGCTATCAGGCACTGTTGCAGCTATTGCCGGATCGCTTACCGCAAGCGCTGCTGGTTGCCAACGATCAAATGGCGCTGGGGGCGATGCGCGCCCTGCATCAGCATGGGGTGAACATTCCAGCCGAGATGTCGATCATCGGCTACGACGATACGGCCGAGAGCGCCTGGTATCAGCCGCCGCTCACCACGGTACGGCAGGATTTGCAGCAGTTAGGGGCCGTGAGTGTCGATCGTTTACTGGCAGAACTGGATGGTGATGCACAACAGGCGATAGCGCTGGAGACCGAACTGGTATTGCGTGAGACGACAGCGTCGCCGATGCAGACAGGTGTGGATGTGATGGAGATTGCCGAGCAGTTGCAGGTGTTAGCGCGGAAATTAAAAAGGTCGCCGTAAACGGCGACCCTGAAAATTTATTGCGGTTTTGGTTCGCCCATCGCTTTCAGTTTCTTCGACAGCTCGCGGCGCTCTTTAGACAAGTCCGCGTTTTTGATGATGTACTCATCAACGCGGTCTTCATAGTCCACGCGCATAGATGCAATGATTTCCTGAATCGCTTCTACGCTCATGCCGGGTTTGATGTACTCGCTCAGGTTGTCCAGCAGCAACACACGTTTCTGGTTATCACGGACTTTCTTCTCGTTATCCACGATTTCGCGCTGCAGTTTGTTTTTACGACGAAACATACGCACAAACTCCAGTACGTCCTGAAATGATTGCTTGGCATTTTCCATGTTGGCACCTTTCTTTGAGCCTGCCGCGGCAGGCGGAATAGTCATGAGCTACAGCTTAGCGGCTTGCTAGCCTGGTTCGCAATTTTCACAGCTAATTTCGGACTGGCACTTATCTTAGCGCAAAGAAAGGGTGATTCACATTAAGTCATTGCCTGAGAAAACTATTTGCGCAATGCTAGTCGTACCAGGTCTGTCATCCGCTCCAACTGACGCGCCTGTTCCAGACTCAGCCACACATAGCCATAGATGGCCGTGGTCTCCAGCCGCCCGCTGCGGTTGGCAATCAACTGCTCCAGCTCTTGGGTGATCTCTTCCAGTTGATGGCTATTGGCGATCACCTGCTCCGTCTCCCCTTTTACCATCAAGGTCGCCAGCGCGTTGAGCGTGTCTTCCGTCATTTTCTGGCTGCGGCGCAGTGCCGGGGCATTGAGCAGCAGTAAGTGACTCTCACGCGATGACCACCACGCATCAATTTGCATCTGCATGGTGTTAACCATATTACGGTTAATGGTCTGTATGGCTTCAAACACCGATTTTGGAATGCGCGTCTCTTTACTGGCCGGCTCCAGCAGCGAGCGCATCTTGATCACGCTGGTTAACTGCTTCTGAAACGGCTTGTTTAAACGCGGTTTTTCCAACAGGTTGGCGGAGAACCCGGTGTGATGCAGCTTGGCCATCGCCAGAAACGAATCAGACAGCTGAATGCGCCAGTGGGTAAAAGCCCGCTGCGCCAGAATTGCGCTGAACAGCAACGCCATCACCGAACCCAGAATCACATCCCCGCCGCGCCACAGTGCCACGGTAAAATCTCCGGCGGGAGCACCCACCACCACGCCCAGTGTGATACCAATCAGCAGCGCCATATAGGGGTGTTTCCCCAGCGTCAGATAGCCGCAGATGATCATCACCACAAAGCACCATGAGAGCATCATCGGCAGCGATAACAACTCTAACTTGAGCGCAATCAGGCCCGATACCAGACCGGCAAAGGTGCCGCTGATACGCTGAATGACGCGCGGGAAGACATTCCCCCAAGTGGAGATCGGCCCCATCACCACCACCAGTGTAATCAGCGGCCAGGTGCCTTCAGGGATATCCGTCAGTCGAACAAACAGAAAACAGAGCACAAAGGCAATCGCGATACGCACGCCATGCACGGCACGGTAGTGGCGATAGAACCAGAATTCAATCGGCGATATAGGCTTGTCAGCACGTAACATGATGGTCCGGGAGCGATAAAAATTTGCGCGCTATGTTACCCTGGCACGACACGAACATTGAGTGCTGCGCAGCACTTTTTCCGCTCTTTTTTTACGAATCAACAAATGCGTTACATCTAATTTTCTCCATCTAAACATAGATGTAACGCGCCGGAGATATTAGTCGGCTGCACGCACGGGTATGTACATATCCACCAGCCAGTCGCCGCTGTCGGACCCATCAGAAAGGTAGTGTTCGAAGCATGGACGGTTATCGACTTGCCAGCCGTCCTGCGCCTTTAGGTGATCGAATAAACTGTGCCAGGCGGTGAAGAAATCGTTGTTCACCACCTCCATGCGGGCATGAAAATAGTGGCCGCCGGGCAACAGCCCCTGCTCAATATCATCGCCATACGAGGGGACCGCATCGGTAGGGGCCGTGATGACCGTTTCGACGCGCAGCTCTTCAGGGGGTAGCACTTCAGGATTGCCGTAATAGATAGCCAGCCATTCACCGACCATACCATGCTGCTCCACCCAGCTTTTTAACTGGTTGAATCCGTGTGGTACGGTCTCTTGCCAAGGCCCTTGCAGATGGTAGCCCAGCCAGCTTTGTGGCTTACGCTCGACAATTGATGCTTTCATACTTTTGCCTCCGGTCAGCAGCAGAAAGCCAGAGTGTGCCACTCCTGAACCTTTCCGGCGACAGGAGCGGCTCTGAAACCCGCTGCGGATTACAGTTTCTGTTTCACGTAGTCGCTGATGCGCGTGATGATGCCCGCTTTGTCCACCGCTTGTAATGCGTACAGCGGATAGCTTGCCAGCTGTTTATCTTTGTCCATCACCTGAATTTCACCCACCTGCTCGCCTGCTTTCAGCGGTGCTTCCAGGTCTTTACGTTCGATAACGTATTTCGCCATCACGTTGGAGACTTCAGTACGCGGCAGCGACAGGTAGATATCCTCGGTGGTGCCGACATCCACTTTATGTGGGTTGCCGTACCAGACATTCTCGGTGCCAATTTTCTTACCGGCATGGAACAGCTGCACGGTGTCAAAGTTGTTCTGGCCCCACACCAGCAGTTTGCGCGCCTGCTCTTCGCGCCCTTTTGAGCTCTTGCCGCCCATGATCACCGCAATCAGACGATGACGGCCGACAATGTTTGACGCGATGATGTTAAAACCTGCTGTTTCAGTATGGCCTGTTTTCATGCCATCTACGTGAAGGTTTTGATCCCACAACAAACCGTTACGGTTGTTCTGGGTAATGCCGTTCCAGCTCAGGGTTTTCTCTGCGTACATGGCGTAGAAATCTTGCTCGCCGTTGATGATCGCACGTGACAGCACCGCCAAATCACGCGCGGTGGTGTGCTGACCCGGCGCATCCAGACCGTGCACGGTTTCAAAATGGGTGTGCGTCAGGCCGAGCTTCTGGACATAGTTGTTCATCATATTGACGAAGCTGTCCTGACTCCCCGCGACGTAATCTGCCAACGCCACGCAAGCATCGTTGCCGGAATCGATGATCACGCCGCGCATCAAATCGCGAACGGTGACTTTATCTCCGGGCTTAAGGAACATCAGTGAAGAGCCTTTGAACACCGGATTGCCCGCCGCCCAGGCATCTTTACCCACGGTGACCACATCATCACGAGTGATTTTTTTCTGATCGACCGCGCGATCGACCACGTATCCGGTCATCAGTTTAGTGAGGCTCGCCGGATTACGCTCTTCATCGGGATTGCCCGCCGTGAGGATCTGGCCCGTTGTGGCGTCCATTAACACCCATGAAGCCGCATCAATCGGCGGAGGCGTCAGAGGGAATGGCATGCTGTCGTCAGCCTGTGCCAGCGATGCCCAAACAATCATTCCAGATACAGTTACCAACAGACGCCTTTTCAACACTTCTTCCTCGAAATCAAAAAAATGAATTTACCGCCGCACGTTTTACGGCAATTAGCGCTTTGATATTTGAATAAATTGAAAAAAAGTATGAACTGCGGACAAATGCTGCGCGCCCTTCCGCAGCGATGGCGAACAAGGTTGTGCTGGCCCCTGCACACGACTATTCTGTGCGTTGATTTTCCACTGTCAGGATACCGCCGTGCCCGCCTCTGAGTTCACCTTCTTGTTCCATGATTACGAGACCTTCGGTAAAAGTCCCTCACTGGACCGTCCCGCGCAGTTTGCCGGGCTGCGTACCGATAAAGATTTCAATGCGGTAGGTGAACCGCAGGTGTTTTATTGCCAGCCCGCCGATGACTACCTGCCACAACCGGAAGCGGTAATGATCACCGGTATCACACCGCAGGTCGCCAAAGCGCGCGGCGTGACGGAAGCGGCCTTTGCTGAGCGTATTCACGGGCTGTTTACCGAGCCACAAACCTGTGTGATTGGTTACAACAACGTGCGCTTTGATGATGAAGTGACGCGCAACATCTTCTATCGCAACTTTTTTGATCCCTACGGCTGGAGCTGGCAAAACGGCAACTCACGTTGGGATCTGCTGGATGTGATGCGTGCCTGCTATGCCCTGCGTCCTGACGGCATTGTCTGGCCGGAGAATGATGACGGTTTCCCCAGCTTTAAGCTGGAACACCTCACCAAGGCGAACGGCGTGGCGCATGAGCTAGCGCACGATGCGATGTCCGATGTCTACGCCACGCTAGCGATGGCCAAACTGGTCAAAGAGAAGCAGCCGAAGCTGTTTGAGTTTCTGTTTACCCATCGCAATAAACAGAAACTGATGAACCTGATTGATATCCCACAGATGAAGCCGCTGGTGCATGTTTCAGGCATGTTCGGTGCGGCGCGCGGCAACACCAGCTGGGTGGTGCCCGTGGCATGGCATCCGGATAATCGTAATGCGCTGATCGTGGTGGATTTGGCGGGAGATATGTCGCCGCTACTTGAACTCGATGCCGATGAACTGCGTGAGCGTCTCTACACCAAACAAAGTGAACTGGGTGACCGGGCAGCCGTGCCGATCAAACTGGTGCATATTAATAAGTGCCCGGTGCTTGCGCCTGCCAATACCTTGCGCCCTGAAGATGCCGAGCGGCTGAATATCGATCGTCAGCGCTGCCTGGCGAACCTTGCGCTGCTGCGTCAACATGCCGAAGTGCGTGAGAAAGCGGTCACGCTATTTGCCGAAGCGGAGCCGTTTAAGCCTTCCGATGATGTTGATGCTCAGCTGTATAACGGCTTCTTCAGCGATGCCGATCGCGCCAATATGAACATTGTGCGCCAGACGCCACCCCAGAATTTACCGGCCCTGGATTTGGCCTTTGACGATAAACGCATCGCCAAACTGCTGTTCCGTTACCGCGCGCGCAACTTTCCTGGCACCCTGGATGATCAAGAGCAGCAGCGCTGGTTACAGCACCGCCGTGAAGCGCTGAATGCCGAGCGCGTGCAGGCGTTTTTGCTGGAGCTGGAGTCGTTAGCGAGTTTGCATGAGGATAACGCGGAGAAGATGGCACAGCTGAAAGCGTTGTATTTGTATGCGCAGGAACTGGTGTCTTAATCATTAGCAGTCTGATGCCCTCACCCCGGCCCTCTCCCACAGGGAGAGGGAGAGGGAGAAAACCGCACAGAATTTAACAACTTCTGCGGGCGGTCCCCTCTCCCGCATGTGGGAGAGGGTTAGGGTGAGGGCCTTTAGCTGCTTATTTAAATCAAGCCCCACACCATCCACGTCAGGGCAAAACCGCTCAGGCCCATCAGCGTGGTCAGCACTGTCCAGGTCTTAAGGCCATCAGCCACTGACAGACCCAGATAGCGCGTCACCACCCAGAAACCGGCATCATTAACGTGTGACAAGCCCAGGCCACCGAAGCATGCTGCTAATGTCACCAGCACGCGCTGCATGTCGGTCACATCGCCCACCGCCTGGCTTAACAGGCCGCTGGTGGTCAGAATCGCCACCGTGGCAGAGCCCTGTGACGCTCGCAGCGCCAGTGACAGGATAAACGCCGCCGGCACCAGTGGCAGATGCAAGGTTTCCAGCGTCACCGCCAGCGCTTTACCCACGCCAGATTCCACCAGCACTTTACCGAAAGCACCGCCCGCACCCGCCACCAGAATCACGCTGGCAGAACTTGGAATCGCACGGCCAGTCAGATCTTCCAGCTTCTCTTTGCTCCAGCCACGACGTATACCCAGCAGCCAGGCCGCCAATGCCAGTGCAATTAACAGGGCAATCGGCGGATTACCAATCACCGTCATCACTGAACGCAGCACACTGCCTTCAGCTAACACCGAGTGCGCCAGGGTGCCCAGTACGATCAACACAATCGGCACCACAATCAGACCCGCAATGGTCAGTGCGCCCGGCGGTGGCACTTCACTCTTCGCTGTACCTTCCGGTTTCGCTAACTGCAACTGCTCCAGCACATCCACCGAAAGGTGATACTGGCGCAGGTTCATGGCTTTGGCGACGTAGTAGCCCACCACACCCACTGGAATGGAGATCAGGATACCCAACATCATCAACCAGCCCATATCGGTATGCAGAATACCGGCGGCGGCGGCAGCACCCGGATGCGTTGGCAACGCCACATGCACCGTCAGCATCACACCCGCCATTGGCAGACCAAACTTCAGCGGTGAGACGCGAGCCACTTTCGTAAAGCCGTAGATCAGCGGGATCACGATGATAAAGCCGACTTCAAAGAACACCGGAATACCGAGGATAAAGGCCGCCATGGTCAGTGCTGCAACGGTACGTTTGATACCGAGCGACTTACTGAAGCGCTGCGCCAGCGATTCGGCACCGCCCGAGGCTTCAATCACTGCGCCCAGCATCGCCCCCAGCACGATGATGATGGTGATATGCCCCAGCAGGTTACCCATGCCGCTAAAGATGGTTTCCATGATTTTGTCAGCCGGGATCCCGGTGCTGATGGCAACGATGAGACTGACAATCAGTAGAGCAACAAACGGATGAACTTTGGCTTTAATCACCAGCAGCAGCAATATGACTATGCTGGCCGTAGCGATAGCAAGCAGCAACGCGGTAGACATGATAAACCTCTAATTCTATTCCCCGTCATACTTCAAGCCGCAGGTGCGTTGGCTGCGTGGATTCACCCCAGTCACTTACTTATGTAAGCTCTTGGGGATTCGCCCACTTGCCGCATGATTCGGCCTATGGCCTCACCCTGCGGGCCAGCGCAAACGCTGTTCAAAAGCGTCCTTCGACGCTTTTGTCCTGCAGCTCGAATTATTTAGGGGAGCCTTGGGTATGTTTTTTTAGTGTTTTACAAATTCAGGTAAGACTTCACTCAACACAGGGCGCAAAAGCACTGTGCTGAGCGGTACAACAAAGGTTATTTGGCGTAAGGGGCGAACCAGCCGAGTCCCGCTTCGGTACGACCGCGTGGGAAGTATTCGCAGCCAACCCAGCCGTCGTAACCGACCTCATCCAACAGGTTGAACAGGTACGGATAGTTGATCTCGCCCTCATCCGGCTCGTGGCGATGCGGCGCAGAGGCGATCTGGATGTGGCGATAGCGTCCGGCGTATTCGCGGATCAGGTGGCTGAGATTGCCGTCCACCAGCTGCGCGTGGAACAGATCCAACTGCGTGAACACATTTGGACGGTCAATACGCTCCATCATCGCCAGCGTCTGGTACTGGCTGGAATAGAGGTAATTCGGTTTGGTCACCGGATTCAGTGCTTCCAGCAGCAAGCGAATGCCGTGCGGCGCAAAGCGCTCTGAGGCGTAATGCATGTTGCGCACAAATGTCTCTTCGTACGCCGCCTGATCGGCACCGTTTGGCACTGTGGCTGCCATCACATGCACTTGCGGGCAATTCAGGGCAATGGCATATTCCAGCGCGCGATCGATATCAGCGCGAGCTTCCGCTTCACGGCCCGGAATGGCAGACACGCCCCACTCACCGGCCTGCACATTACCGGCCGCGGTGTTGAACAGCACCAACTCCAGCTGATGTTTCTCCAGCTCGGCTTTAATCACCTCAGCCGGATAGTCGTACGGGAACAGGAACTCAACGGCGCGGAAACCGGCGTTGGCCGCGGCGGCAAAGCGTTCGATAAATGGCAGTTCGCCAAACTGGGTCGATAAATTGGCAGCAAACTTTGGCATCAGTAATTCCTCAATTCCGCCACTTCGTCATCGGTAAGATAACGAATGGAGCGGTCGCCGAGCGTGAACATCAGACGCGCGGTCTCTTCCAGCTCTTCAGTATTATTGGCCGCTTCACGCAGCGATTTACCCACCACCACCGGACCGTGATTGGCCAGCAGGAAGGCGTTGTAACGTGGCGCGAGCTGTGCGAGATCTTCCGCCAGGCGATCGTCGCCCGGCTTGTAATACGGCACTACCGGCACATCACCCACGCGCATCACCACGTAGGGTGTGAACGGGCGAATGCAGTTATCGCTATCCAGATCGTTCAGGCACGACAGCGCCGTCAGATAATGGCTGTGCAGGTGCACCACCGCTTTACAGGCCGGATTGTTCAGATACAGCGCCCGATGAAACGCCACTTCCTTTGAGGGCTTATCACCCGAGATCCACTCGCCCTGCATGGTGACTTTTGACAGGCGATCGGCCTGCAATTCGCCCAGGCAGGAGCCGGTCGGCGTAGCCAGCAGGTTGCCATCTTCTAACAGCAGCGACAGGTTACCTGCCGAGCCGGTGGCGTAACCGCGCTGGAAGAAGGATGCGCCCAGTTGCACCATCTCTTCGCGTGCTTGTTGTTCAGTCATGAGGAAAACTCCGTTTGTGCGCGGGCGAAGAACTGTTCGTCACCAAAGTTGCCGGATTTCAGCGCCAGTGACAGCGGCTGATGGATGTCACGCACCCACGGCACGCCTGGGGAGATCATCGGGCCGATGTGGAAAGCGGTGACACCAAGGCTTTGCGCGACCACACCAGAGGTCTCACCACCGGCCACGATAAAGCGCTGCCAGCCACGTGATTTCAGCTCACGCGTGACGGCGGCAAACAGATGCTCCACCGCTTCACTGCTGCGCGCTGCGCCATACTGCTGCTGAATCGCCTGCAACTGCTGAGCGTCTGCGGTGGCAAACAACAGCGGAGCCAGCGCCTGCTGATGATGAGCGGCGACCCAATCACACAGCTCCTGCGCATAGCCTTCGGCATCATCAAGGCAACGCTCCACCAACACTTCGTGAGAAGGGGCCTGCTGACGATAAGCTTCCACCTGGCGGTTGGTCATCTGCGAGCACGAACCGGAAATCACCACCGCGCGTTCACCCTGTGGACGCCCTGCTTGTTCAGCATCACTGTTCTGCTGCTGCGTAGCCCATGCCCGCGCGATACCAATCGCCAGCCCAGATCCGCCTGTCACCAGCACGGTCTCTTTCAACGCTTCGCCCTGCGTCAGCAGATGCTGTTCGTTAAGCGCATCCAGCACCACATAGTTGATGCCCTGCTCTTTCAGTACGGCAAGCTGTTCACGCACCGCTGCGGCACCTTTATCCAGCTGCGCCGCGTTGATCACTGCGGCCTGACCTTTAGCCTGACGCGTCATTAAGCGCACCAGGTTGCTGTCGGTCATCGGTGTCACCGGATGGTGGCGCATGCCTGATTCAGACAGCAGTTGATCGGCAACGAACAGGTAGCCCTGATACACCGTACGACCGTTAACCGGCAGCGACGGGGAGATCACCGTTTGCGTTTCGCCCAGCGCCGCCAGCAACGCATCGGTCACCGGGCCAATATTGCCGTGCTCGGTGCTGTCAAAGGTGGAGCAATACTTGAAATAGAAACGGTCACAGCCCTGCTGTTGCAACCAGGCCAGCGCGGCCAGCGACTGATCAATCGCCTGCTGTGGCGGGCACGAACGTGACTTCAGGCTGATCACAATCGCCTGCGCGCTCAGGTCATCATGGCTTTCCGGCACGCCGTTGAACTGAATCGTCGGCAGACCGTTCTGTACCAGGAAGCTGGCAATATCCGTTGCACCGGTAAAGTCGTCTGCAATCACGCCTAAACGCATGGTTACTTCTCCTTTGACTCTGGCAGCGTGATACCGCTGAAAATCTTGATCACGGCGCTGTCATCTTCACGACCGTAACCGGCATTGCTGGCTTCGGTAAACATGTTGAGCGCGGTCGAAGCCAGTGGCAGCGGGAAGTGCAGCGATTTAGCGGTATCCGCCACGAGGTTGAGATCTTTTACGAAGATATCAACCGCAGATTTCGGTGAGTAATCACCGTCTACCACGTGACGCATGCGGTTCTCAAACATCCACGAGTTACCTGCAGCATTGGTCACCACGTCGTACATGGTATCCAGCGGGATACCAGCGCGAGCGGCCAGCGCCATCGCTTCAGCACCGACTGCAATATGCACGCCAGCCAACAGCTGGTGGATGATTTTCACGGTTGAACCCAAGCCAATTTCACTGCCCACGCGATACACTTTTGCCGCGACGGCATCCAGCACCGGTTTCAGCAAGGCAAAGGCTTCATCACTGCCCGAGGCCATCACCGTCATCTCGCCCACGGCGGCTTTCGCCGCGCCGCCAGATACCGGCGCATCCAGCATCAGCAACTGATGTTGCGCCAGTTGCTGTTCAATCGCTTGCGCATCCTGTGAAGAGATGGTGGAAGAGACCATCACCACCGTGCCTGGCTTGAGCTGCGCGGCCAGTCCGGTTTCGCCGAACAGAATCGCTTTAACCTGCGCCGCATTCACCACCAGCAGCAGCACAGCATCTAACTGTTGTGCAAAACCTGCGGCAGAGGTCTGCGCGTCACGGGCACCGGCCTGACGCAGTGTTTCAAGCGCTTTAGGGTTGAGATCAACGCCCCAGGTGTTCAAGCCTGCGCGGATACAGGACTGAGCAGCGCCCATGCCCATGGAACCCAAACCAATCACGCCGATGTTATTCACGGTTGCTGACACAGCAAACCTCCGTTGTTAATTTAAGTGATAATTTGTTCATTGGTGTTAATTCTGCCGCAGTTACTGGCTGAGAAACGTGCTGTAAATCACAAAAATTAACTTACCTGCACAGGAGATAACATCGTTTCACAAACCGACTCTATACCGCTGAGGCGCTCTACAGCAGGAAAAAAGCAGATATTTCGCAAAGATAAATGTGCTGCAGGCTGTGAATCGATGCTCTACAATGTGAAAAAATGATAAATCAGGGAGAGCGATGTGATTCCGGTAGAGCGTCATCAACAGATTTTAGCGCTGGTCGCTGAACGCGGCGTGGTGAGTATTGCCGAACTGACCGAGCGTTTGGGGGTTTCGCATATGACGATTCGTCGTGATGTGCAGAAGCTGGAAGATCAAGGTGCGGTGTTATCGGTTTCCGGCGGCGTGCGTTCAGCCGATCGCCTGGCGGCTGAACCGTCGCATCTGGCGAAAACCAATATGTATAGCAGTGAAAAAATGGCGATTGGCCAGTTTGCTGCCCGCCATATTCCGCGTAATAGCTTTATCTATCTTGATGCAGGCACCACCACCTTAGCACTGGCGCGAGAGCTGGTGGAGCGTGATGACTTACTGGTGGTGACCAACGATTTTGTCATCGCCCGATTGCTGATGGAGAGCAGCGGCTGCAAGCTGATTCACACTGGCGGCACGGTATGTCGTGAAAACCGCTCCAGCGTCGGTGAAGCAGCGGCGCGCAGTTTGCGGATGTTGGCGATTGATATCGCCTTTATCTCCGCCTCTTGCTGGGGCCCGCGCGGATTGTTTACCCCGGACGAAGACAAGGTGCCGGTGAAGCTGGCTGCCAGTGATGTCAGCAGCAAGCGAGTGTTGTTGAGCGACAGTTCCAAGTACAACAAGATTGCCACGCATCTGGCCTTGCCGCTGGAGCGCTTTGATACCTTGATTACGGATACGGAATTGAGTAAATCGGGGCGAGAGACGCTGAGTGCAGGGAGTTGGGAATTGGTGCTGGCGGGGTAATTCTACTGCGGCCAGATGCCCTCACCCCGGCCCTCTCCCACAGGGAGAGGGAGAAAACCGCTCAGAATTTAACGACTTCTGCGAGCAGTCCCCTCTCCCGCAAGCGGGAGAGGGTTAGGGTGAGGGAAAAGGTAATTACACTTCTTCGCTGAACTGCGGTACTGGATTGCGGAAGGTGCGCGTTACAAACGCCAGGTAAATAATCCCGACGGCTGCCCACACCAGGCCGAGCACCATTGAGGTCTCTTCCAGGTTAATCCACAACGCACCCACTGTCAGCGCGCCCATCACAGGCAACACCAGATAGTTGAGGTGATCTTTCAGCGTCTTGTTACGCTTCTCACGGATCCAGAACTGGGCAATCACCGACAGGTTCACAAAGGTGAACGCCACCAGCGCACCGAAGTTAATCAGCGCCGTCGCGGTGACCAGGTCGAAGTTGATTGCCAGCAGCGCCACCGCACCTACCAACAACACGTTCAGCGACGGTGTGCGGTATTTCGGATGCACAAAGCCAAAGAAACGCTGCGGGAAGACACCATCACGGCCCATCACGTACATCAGACGTGAAACGCCGGCGTGTGCGGCCATACCGGATGCCAGTACCGTCACCACAGAGAAGATCAGGATGCCGATTTGCAGGGCTTTACCTGCTACGAACAGCATGATTTCTGGCTGTGATGAGTCCGGATTCTGGAAACGAGAGATGTCCGGGAAGTACAGCTGCAGGAAGTAAGACACCCCGATAAAGATCACACCACCAATCAGCGCAGTCAGGAAAATCGCGCGTGGGATGGTACGTTCTGCATCTTTGGTCTCTTCTGACAATGAGCTGATACCATCAAAGCCAAGGAACGAGAAGCACAGGATTGTCGCACCGGTAATCATCGGCACCACATGGGCATTCTCAGACCAGAAAGGCTTGCTGCTGGTCAGTGTACCTGCGCCAACACCACTTGCCACACCGTAGATCACCATACCGGTAATCACTACCATCACCACCACTTGCAGCACCACGATCACGCTGTTGAAGTTGGCCACGGTTTTGATACCACGCAGGTTGGAGATGGTCATAAAGGCCACCAACAACACCACGAAAATCCACGACGGAATACCTGGCACCAGCGTCTCAAAGTAGCTTTTCGCCAGCAGGATGTTGATCATCGGCATGAACAGATAGTCCAGCAGTGATGACCAGCCCACCATAAAGCCGACGTGCGGACTGATAGCCTTCTGAGCATAGGTGTAAGCGGAGCCCGCAGATGGGAAGCGGCGTACCAGCTTGCCGTAGCTCACGGCAGTAAACAGTATCGCGATCAGCGCGAAAGCATAAGCGGTGGCGACGTGGCCGTCGGTCAATCCAGACACGATACCGAAAGTATCGAACAGGGTCATTGGCTGCATATACGCCAGGCCCATCATGACCACTGGGATCAAGGTCAGGGATTTTTTCAGGTGTGCACGCTGTGGTGCAGAGGTGTTAAGCGACATTGTTCAGGCCCCCAACAGAGGTGATCTGCGGGATACTGCGCAACGTGCTGCAGTGAGAAGTGATATTAGTGTTTGCGATTGTCGCCGCGCCGTAATCATCACGAAAGCGAGAACCAGCCTGCGCTGGTGCAATTGTAAACAGCCCCATCTTTGTTTTCCTCAAATCTCACGCCCAAGCGTGTTGTCAGTATCTATCTATCCGGATGCGTGTCCGGCCTCGGTAATGTGTGTGGGTACTTCTTCCTACAAAAAAATAACCGACGTTATAAGCGTCGGTTATGTTTTGCATTTTGCAGGGGGCGTATTTTGCCCCAACTTATGCCATCGGCACAAGACGTTAGCGAAATTCTTCTCCCGGTCAGGCGTTTTTCAACATCCAGTCGATTTCAGTGGCGGTGATAAGCCGTTCAAACTGCATCAACTCATTCTGTTTGCAGCTATGCCAGACCCCGCTGAAATGCTCACCCAACAATTTTTGCAGAGGATAGCTGTTCTCAAACTCATACAGCGCATCACTCTGGCGAACAGGCAATGGCAGCCCCTCCGCCTCATGACCATTGCCCTGCACCGGGTGTGGTAAGGGTAGCTGAGTATCCAGACCATGCAAGATTCCGGCAAGAATTGTTGACACCACCAGGTAAGGATTTGCGTCTGCCCCGGCCACCCGATACTCCACGCGATGGTTATCCGCATCGCCACAAGGGATACGCAACGCCACCGTCCGGTTGTTGTGCCCCCATGACGCCTGTAACGGCACATAGGCTTCCGGCAGGAAACGGCGGTAGGCGTTGACGTTGGGCGCCAGCAGCGCCATTGAAGCGGGCATCAAATCAATCATTCCGGCTAGCGCACGCTTCAACAAAGGTGAGTCGCTGCCATCATCGAGGGAGAACGCATTGTGGTCTGCCGCATCCAGCATACTGATATGCACATGCATCCCGCTACCGGCGTACTCCTCATAGGGTTTCGCCATAAAGGTGGCGGTCATGCCGTGATTTTCAGCGACCTGACGCACCAAACGTTTTAGTAAAACCGCGTGATCGCAGGCTTTTAAGATATCGCGGGTGTGATGCAGATTGATTTCAAACTGGCCTGGGGACGCTTCCGCCAGCGCGCCATCCGCAGGAATGCCCTGCTGGCGAGCAAGATCGTCAATATCACGCAGAACATCAGCGAAATGGTCGAGATTATCGACCGAATAAACCTGGCTCTGCATATTGCGTTCATCACTACCCGGCGCACACGGCGGCTGGATATAGCCCTCCGCATCACGCTTTTTATCGACCAGATAGAACTCCAGCTCTACCGCTACCACCGGGAATAGCCCTCGATTGCGCAGCTGCTGCCACAAGCGGTTGAGGACATTGCGGGGTTCAACGTCAAAGGGAGTGCCATCTTGGTTACACATGGTGAGTAACAGCTGCGCGATACGTTGTGGATCGGCGCCTGAAGGAATTAGGGTGCCAGGAATTGGCATGCAGAGGTTGTCGGGTTCGCCCAGTGACTGTCCGAGTCCGGCTTCTTCGACGGTATTACCGAGGATATCCATGGCGTAAACCGAGGCGGGGAAATAACAGCCTTTATCCAGTTTTGCCAGTGCGGCAATGGGAATGCGCTTACCGCGAAACACCCCATTTAAATCATTAAGAAGAATATCGACATACTGCGTTTCAGGATGGCGTTCCAGCCAGGTTTTAACCTCCAGCTGGAACGCGCTTGTTCGTTTCTCTTCACTGTGCCGCGTGAAGTCTTCTACTTCTACGAGGTTCGTCATGTTCCCACCCGCCCTTTACCGTTTAGTATTGGTTCGCGCAATGCTCAAAATAACAGCCACTCTTCTAACATAGCTCCAACGCAAAAAGTGTGCAAATGTAACAAATCTGGTGGAAGAACGAACAGACGGTTGCTAGATTGACAATATATTGCACACTTTTTAGACCAGACCCGCAAAAACGGTGAAAATATTGAACAGCAACGCGGAGACGTTATGGGCATTATTTTTGACAAACCCTTGATTGGCGTAGTGATGTGTCAGAACCACATTGGCAACCATCTCGGGCAGAC
Organism: Pantoea sp. CFCC18177; assembly: GCF_059412425.1. Lineage (NCBI taxonomy): Bacteria > Pseudomonadati > Pseudomonadota > Gammaproteobacteria > Enterobacterales > Erwiniaceae > Pantoea > Pantoea sp. CFCC18177. The sequence goes on along the minus strand of NZ_JBNBPL010000020.1, from coordinate 80,760 downwards.
GGTTCACAATAAATATCTTGATGCCATCGTCCTTGCCGGTGGTGTGCCCTTGCCTTTACCGCATCAACTGATGCAGGCCCCTCATCTATTAGAAAACAGTATGACGCTGCTGGATGGCATTTTGCTGACCGGCAGTCCGAGCAATATTGAACCCTGGCATTATGGTGAAGAAGGCAAAGAGGAGCATGCCGATCCGGCGCGCGATCGCCTCGCCTTCGGTTTGATTACCCATGCCATCGGCAAGAAGATGCCGATCTTTGGCATTTGCCGCGGCCTGCAAGAGCTGGTGGTGGCAAATGGTGGCTCCCTGTATCGCCAACTGCATATGACGCATCTTTTCCAGGAACATCGGGAAGATGATGCGCTGCCCCTCGATCAGCAATACGCACCGGTGCATGAAGTGCAACCAGAAGCGGACGGGCTGCTGAACCAGGTGTTGGGGAGTGCTGACGCGATTGCCGTGAACTCTTTACACGGTCAAGGGATTCGCGAAACAGGCCCGCAGTTACGCATTGAAGCACGTGCGCCTGATGGACTGATTGAGGCGGTGAGTTTACGTCAGCACCCGTTTGCCCTGGCGGTGCAGTGGCATCCGGAGTGGCATTCCGATCAAGATCCGGTCTCGCAACGTCTGTTCGCGGCCTTTATCCACGCTGCTGTCTGTTACCACAAGGAAAAACAGCCATGAATGATGCCACTCTGACGCCCGGACGACGTTTGTCGCAAATCCGGCAGGAGTTGGGATTGTCTCAGCGTCGCGTCGCTGAGTTGTCAGGATTAACGCACAGTGCCATCAGCACCATTGAGCAGGATAAAGTCAGCCCGGCGTTAAGCACCTTGCAGAAATTGCTCAAGGTATATGGCCTGTCGCTGTCGGAGTTTTTCTCTGAACCGAAAGTGAACAGCACGCCGCGAGTGATTGTGCGCCCGGAAGAGTGCGTGGAAATCGGCAGTCTGGGCGTGTCCTTGCGCCTGGTGGAAAACGGTGCAGAAAAACGCGCGCTGGCGATGCTGCTGGAGCGTTATGAACCCGGCGCCAGTACCGGTGAGAAATTGCGCCATCCTGGTGAAGAGACCGGTACCGTGCTGGAGGGCGAAATCACCTTGGTGGTGAATGGCCAAAGCTATCATCTCTATTGTGGTGAGAGCTACGTAATCGATACCGGGTTGCCACACAGTTTTACCAATACGTCAGAACAACCGTGTCGCATTATCAGTGCGCATACGCCGGCGAATTTTTAACGTCCCGCGTTAAAGGAGGGTCTCATGCAACATGTAGGAAGTTATTACGCGGCCACGGCTAACGCGCATGAAGTTTGGCCAGAACTGCAGGAATCGGTGCAGTGTGACGTGTGTATTATTGGCGGAGGATTTACCGGCCTCTCCTCTGCATTGTTTTTAACCGAAGCCGGTTATGACGTGGTGGTACTCGAAGCTGCAAAAGTCGGGTTTGGGGCCAGCGGGCGTAACGGCGGCCAGGTGGTGAACTCCTACAGCCGCGATGTCGATGTGATTGAGCAGCGATACGGCAAGGACGTGGCGGCCATGCTCGGCAGCATGATGTTTGAAGGCGCAGAGATTATTCGCGATCGTATCGATCGTTACGCCATCGCCTGTGACTATCGCCCCGGTGGTATTTTTGCCGCGCTCAATCAACGTCAGATGGGCCACTTACGCAGTCAAAAAGCCAACTGGGCGCGTTATGGCAATCACGATTTAGAGTTGTTAGATGAGCGCGGTATTCGCCGCGAAGTAGCAACCGATCGCTACGTCGGTGGATTGCTGGACAAGCGAGGCGGACATTTGCATCCGCTTAATCTGGCACTGGGTGAAGCCGAAGCGATACGCCGCCACGGTGGTCGCATTTACGAACAATCTGCGGCACTGGATGTGAAATACGGCGAACCGCATCGGGTGAAAACCGCTAAAGGCGAAGTGACGGCGACCTTTGTGATATTTGCCGGTAATGCCTATCTGCCCTCGCAATTGGAACCGCGCCTGAGCCGCAAAAGCATGCCGTGCGGCTCGCAGATCGTCACAACCGAACCCCTGAGCCGTGACCAGGCGTTGGGTTTGCTGCCGAATAACCACTGCGTAGAAGACTGCAATTATCTGCTGGACTACTTCCGCCTGACCGCCGACAACCGCCTGCTGTACGGTGGCGGCGTGGTGTATGGCGCACGCGAGCCGGATGATATTGAAGCGCTGATTCGGCCCAAGCTGCTAAAAACCTTCCCACAGCTGAAGGATGTGAAGATTAGCCATCGCTGGAGCGGTAACTTCCTGCTCACGCTGTCACGCATGCCGCAGTTTGGGCAGGTCGAGAAAAATGCGTTCTTTATGCAGGGGGACAGCGGACATGGCGTAACCTGCACTCACCTGTCAGGGAAGTTGATCGCTGAGGTGCTGCGCGGGCATGCGGAAAGATTTGATGCGTTCGCGAAACTGCCGCACCTGCCGTTTCCAGGAGGGAGGCGGTTTAAGGTGCCGCTCACGGCGATGGGCGCGGTGTGGTATGCGTTAAGGGATAGGTTGGGAGTTTAAACGCAACGCATTGTAGCGGCGCAATTTATTGCGCGGGTTTAAAAAAACGCGCGATAAATCGCGCCGCTACCATCTATAAAATGTGGGTTAATTTTAAGATCATTATGCAACACGCACTCGCAGCAGTTTACGTATCACTGTCACTCCTTTACCAAAACTTGCTATAACCCTACGGTAATGCGAGGATCAGGCACTTTCATTTAAAGGGTGCAGAAATGCTTAGGTTGTTTGCGAGGTATACTTCTGTCGGAGTGGTTAATACAGCCATCCATTGGGCAGTTTTTGGTGCGCTCTTAGCCAGTGGTGCCAAGCAATCTACGGCTAACCTTGCTGCCTTCTGTGTTGCTGTCACATTCTCCTTCTTCGCCAATGCGAAATGGACCTTTAACGCCGAAGCCACCACCGCGCGATATTTCCTCTATATATTCTTTATGGGAGCCATGGCGGTGTCAGTCGGTTGGACAGCAGACCGCCTTCATATTAACCCCATCGTGACACTGATTTTCTTCTCCGCACTGAGTCTGGTTTGCGGCTTCGTCTATTCGAAGTTTTTTGTGTTTAGGAAAAGTTAATGAAATTCTCTTTGATCGTTCCAGTGTTGAATGAAGAGGAGGCCATTCCCCTCTTTTATAATGCTGTGCGCGAATTTGAAGCCTTTAAAGAACACAGCCTTGAGTTGGTGTTTATTAATGATGGTAGCACCGACAGCACTGAGGTAGTGTTAACGCAATTAGAAGCCAATGACAACCTGGTGAAGCACATTTCATTTACCCGTAACTTTGGTAAAGAACCGGCACTTTTTGCCGGACTAGAAGCCGCAACGGGCGACGCCATTATCCCTATTGATGTGGACTTGCAGGATCCCATTGAAGTCATTCCTGAGATGATTGAGAAATGGCAGCAAGGTGCAGACATCGTGCTCGCTAAACGCGTTGACCGTAGTACAGACTCTCACCTAAAGCGAAAAACAGCCGAATGGTTTTATAAATTACACAACAAAATCAGCTCACCTAAGATTGAAGAGAACGTGGGTGATTTTCGCTTGATGTCACGCGAGGTGGTTGAAAATATCAAACTGCTTCAAGAGCGTAATTTATTTATGAAAGGCGTACTGAGTTGGGTCGGCGGTAAAACAGCCGTTGTTGAATATGCCCGCGCTGATCGCGTAGCGGGTACGACGAAGTTCAATGGTTGGAAACTGTGGAATTTGGCACTGGAAGGGATCACTTCGTTTTCGACCTTCCCGCTGAGAATATGGACGTATATTGGGTTGTTTGTTGCTGCCCTGTCTTTTATCTATGGTGCATGGATGTTGATAGATACCATATTTTGGGGTAACCCAGTGAAGGGTTATCCTTCGATTATGGTTTCAATGCTGTTTTTAGGTGGCGTTCAACTTATCGGCATTGGTGTGCTTGGTGAGTATATTGGTAGGATTTATATTGAGAGCAAAGGGCGACCTAGATATATAAAATCAAAAAAAATGACACCGCAGGTTTGTGAAGATAACATGAAAAAAAAAACAAACTAACATGCTTATCAACTTACAATACTGATGACAATAAGAAATGAGATTGCTTGATAGATCAATTCGAGGATTAATATAGTGAAGCTTAATTACATCCTGAAAGCCAGGCCGTTGCTGCTAAAACAGTACGAGTTACATCATGGAAATTGCATGCCCCACAAAAAAACAATGATTATTCTTACAGAAGCATTAAGAAGGACCCCACATGAGTCTTTGTAAATCGATTGATTTTAACCATGAAAAACTTAATACATTTAAATATGCTTTTTTCGCAGCATTTATTTCTTACTGCGTCATGTATGGGTTCGAACTAACTCATTTCACCTTATCAATTGATGAAGACTTTTTTGATAATTACCATCATACAATTGAGCTTGGAAGATGGGGCCACGCCATCATTAGGAAATATATTCTTCCTGAACCATTCGCACCATTTTTTACTATGGCCTTATCCATAGTAATAACAAGTATTGCAACAGCATTAGCTGGAACCTATCTCTTCGAGCAAAAGCACAAATCAATTTGCTTCTCTATAATTTGTGCATCAATTCCTCTTTTGGCATATCAATTTCAATTCCAGAATCAAGCTGACACATTGTCTATTTCGATACTTCTGGCAACATTAATGGCTATGGTTTTTGATGGGGAACTGAAATGGATAATCAAATCTCTTGCATTTATTGTCATGGGCATCATGTCAATGTCAATATATCAGAGCATCATTTTAATGCCAGTGGCTTTAATACTAAGTAGAGAACTCATTAATTCAATGAATGGTAATTCATCATTGAAAAATGGATTAAAGAAGATACTTTTCCTTTTGTCTCTCATTATTTCTGTTTATGCATTCTATTCAATTGCAACACATTTAGTTCAAAGGATAACCCATATCCCTCCTACATCGTACCTGACCGATATGGCATCATGGGGTAAGGATTCATCCAGTAATGTTTTGAAGGGGATTTTTACCCACTTAAAGTGGAGGTTGGCTAACAAATCTCATTTCGGATTAGGGATCTATTGGATAACAATTTGCTCAATAATTGCAGTGATCGCGCATGCTATATCAAGAAAAAATATTTATCCGGTACTTGTTGTAATTTGCGTTTATCTTTTCCCATTTTCTCTGGATATAATTACTGGATCATGGCTGCCTGCTAGAACGCTTACGCAGATGCCCATTTGCTTTGCAGCACTTGTAGTTATTACATTTTTTGATGTAGAAAGAACATTTCTTTACGCTGTATCATTAACCCTTCTTTGTATAGGCTCAGCAAATTCAAACAGGATGTTTTACGCAGATTACGTAACAAATCAACAAGACACCCAGTTAAGCCAGATGATGCTGAGCGACCTTTTCAGGCAGTATCCAACATTCTCAGCTAGAAGAGATAAAATTTACTTTTATGGCAATGATCCTCTGAATAATAAATGGAAGCCAAATAACTCCGAAAACTTCGGGATGTCATTCTTCCAGTATGGTGACAGCAGAATAGTTCAATATATAAACATGACTAGCTTCTTGAGTTTACAGCGTGTTGATGATCGTATTATAAAAGAGAATCATGCGAAAATAGAAAACATGCCTTGCTGGCCACAAAATGGCTCTATTATGAGGGATAATAATAATTACATAATAAAATATTGTTCGACTTCATTCTAGAATAAAATTTGGAGGGCATACTTTATGCACGCCCTCCAAATTAACAAGTTAATTCCAGTTAAAATACTAAAGATTACTTTTATATAATCCATTGATTAATATACGACCCCATGTAAACATAACGTGAAGTAAAGTTGTGAATTTTGACTTTCAATAACATTCAAAAAATTTAAATTGTAAGTTTAAAAAATTACCTTATAAGCTTTTATTAATGTGCTGTCCAATGAAATTTCAGTACTCCATAATCACTAAAGCGGCATTTTTACTAGGCCTAAATAACGGTAATCAAATCCCTGCTAATTGCAGATCTTCGCACCATCAACCACTTTACCTGTATCGCTCCTACTCTGCCGCAAATGTCGGGGGCCTTAATCCCACCAGCTTTGAAACAAACGGATAAAAGTCGTCATGCGCAGTGTGTGTCCATAAGCGCAAGGTTAGGTAACCGGACGATCACCGTAAAACTACATTCACAACATCAACAAGATGCAACAGATAGACAGGTGCGAGCCATTATCCAGCCCTATTTTGCCCGCCAGGAACGTCCTGAATTGCGGTTTGGTCTGACTAACCCACCGAGGTGTCTAATATATTCATCTACGTTGGTGCCGATCAGAGCGTGCAGAGGCTGAATTGATGCTACTCTGCCCTATCACTTGGTTTGTACGGGATGGTGGGGGGGTTATTTGGTGCTCATTGCACTACTATTGAAATTTCTTTTTCTAATAATTTCATATGGACTTTCCACCATATAATACATAAAAATCCCAAAGACTAAAATAAATGCGACCAGAGGAATACCATATGAACTTTTGGATGGAAAGCCAAATGCTACATAAATGTAATTATAAAGATATATAGAAAATGACATTCTTCCAATCCATGAAAAAAATCTTACGAAAAATGAATTTCGAAGGTTTTGCGTGATACTTTGACTCATAACAGAAACCATTAGCAAACCAAACACTGATGAAACCAAAAGCTCATAAAACTTATTAACCTTGATATAAATTGGATCTATACATATCATTGATACATACAGAGCAATCAAGAAATATAACTGTGCCCTGCCACTTAAGTAACCCTTGAGAGCATCTTTTTTCAGATAAAGAACCCACCCTAAAATAAAAACATAGAGATAAGATGCAATACCCCACGTCAAAATAACATTATCAGATGCGATTAGATGGATGGACAATGACAATCCGAAAAGAAATATGACAAGCAACACCCTCTTGATATCACTATTGAAGATTACCATTAGCACTGGCAGCATTAAATAAAACTGCATTTCTACAGCTAGTGACCAAAACACACCCGAGATAGAATACATTGTTTTAATGTTAAAATTGTGAATATATAAAACATGCGTAAAAATATCTATCAAACCTGCGCTTTTGGGTAATAAGTGAAATATATTGACTGCTACTATCCAAAAAATTACCGCAAAATAATATGGGACTGAGATTCTAAAGAATCTTTTTGCGAGGTATTTCCTATATAAGGTTAAGGTTACCCCTCTGGACTGCATGGAGTTTGTTGCCATCCCCATACAATATCCAGATATAACAAAAAATATACCAACCCCCATCCATCCGTTTAAAATGGTATTGTAAACATTCAATCCTAATACAGTAAAATTAGGGTTTATGTGTCGATATACGTGATAGAAAGAAACCAGAATAACGGCCATTGCCCTAAAACAGTCAATCGTACAATTGCGATTATCCATAAATTCGCCATATCTTTGGGTAAGTATCATGTCGTTATGTTAACGCTTCCCTAAAGAATAGGCACCAATATCTTTACTAAATTATGGGTAATTTTTTTCGCTTAAGATTGCGGGTTTTCAGGGCTATAATCGCCAACATTCGAATTAAGTTACTACATGAATAATTTAATGTTCGACTCATACGTTCGGTTTCTATTAATGCGCTGCCCTATAACAGCGCAATTAACCCACAAATCACTCTAACGGCATCTTCATCGGGTCATCATAGCTGTACTCAAACCCTAGCTCGTTGCAAATCTTCGAGCCATCCACCACTTTGCCAGCTGTTCGCTCAGCCTCAGCCGCAAACGTCGGTGGCACCAAGCCAAGCTGTTTGGAAACAAACGGATAAAAGTCATCACGTGCGGGGTGTTTCGAGGCACAGAGGTTATACACCCGGCCGCCCTTCGGTGTTTGTAGCAACAGCACAATCGCATCCACCACATCATCCAGGTGCACCAGATTGACGGCGTGACCACCATTATCCAACCCGGTTTTACCTGCCAGGAAACGCCCTGGATGGCGATTCGGTCCGACTAACCCGGCGAGGCGCACAACATCGACGCTGGTGCCAGACAGATCGTGCAGCCAGTTTTCTAGCTCTACCAGCGTCTTACCGGCCACGCTTTCGGGTTGCAGCGCGCTACTCTCTTTCATCACGCCGGAACCGGTGCCGTACACGGATGACGAGCTGGTAAAAATAATACGGGGGACTTTATGTGCTAACGCGGTATCGACCACGTTCTGCACCGCTTGCATGTAATCTTCGCCACCCTGTACGGTGCGGCTGGCAGGTAAGGTCACCACCAGCGCATCCACCGCCATCAGCGTAGCTAACTCATCTGCTTCACACTCGATCTCGGGTGTCAGCACCAGTTGAAACGCATCAATCCCGCAGCGACGCGCGGCATCGACACCATCCGGAGAGGTTTTGCTGCCGGTGACCTGCCAGCCGCGTGCCGTTAACGCCATTGCCAGCGGCATACCGAGCCATCCCAGACCTACAATCGCGACTTTTTTCATACCGACTCCTGCTTTACAGCGCTAAGACACTTCATCTTAGTCCCAGCGCGTATGGCAAACCAGCGCAAACTGTTGCGGAAGGTTCCGAGAACTGACGTTAAAAAAGGGTTGCCAAAAGCGGCTATCTTCGTTAGGTTAATCAGCACGCAAATGAATACTCATTCAGCAACGGAATTTACTATGACACGCGTTCAGTTCAACCACCATCATCACCATCATCCTGACTAGTCTTTCAGGCGATGTGTGCTGGGAGACGATTAGGATCTTCCAGTGGTGCGAACGCAAAGAGAGCCCCCGGAAGATCATCTTCCGGGGGTTTTTTTATGGGCGGACGCAACCCAACTGAGTTCAGACAGGATTGAATAAGAGGACAGGAAACATGTTAGATAACACCCGTATTCGCATAGCTATGCAGAAATCTGGCCGTTTAAGTGATGAATCACGCGAATTGCTGGCCCGCTGCGGTATCAAAATCAACCTTCAGCAGCAGCGTCTGATTGCGTTTGCGGAGAACATGCCTATTGATATCCTGCGCGTGCGTGATGACGATATCCCAGGCCTGGTAATGGACGGTGTGGTTGATCTCGGTATCGTCGGTGAAAACGTATTAGAAGAAGAGCTGCTGGACCGCCGCGCACAAGGTGAAGACCCGCGTTACTTCACCCTGCGTCGCCTCGATTTCGGCGGTTGCCGCCTCTCCCTGGCGATGCCAGTGGATGCCGAATACACCGGTCCACAGTGCCTGCAGAACTCACGTATCGCCACCTCTTATCCACACCTGCTGAAGAAATACCTTGATAAACAAGGCGTTTCTTTCAAATCCTGCCTGCTAAACGGCTCGGTTGAAGTGGCGCCACGCGCTGGCCTGGCGGATGCGATTTGCGACCTGGTGTCTACCGGTGCCACGCTGGAGGCCAACGGCCTGCGTGAAGTTGAAGTGATCTACCGTTCTAAAGCGGTGCTGATTCAACGTGACGGCGAGCTGCCAGCGGCGAAACAAGAACTGATCGACAAAATGATGACGCGTATTCAGGGCGTGATTAAAGCGCGTGAATCTAAGTACATCATGCTGCACGCGCCAAGCGAGCGACTGGAAGAAGTGATCGCCCTGCTGCCAGGTGCTGAGCGCCCTACCGTGTTGCCGCTGGCAGGTGAAGTGAGCCGCGTCGCAATGCACATGGTCAGCAGCGAAACCCTGTTCTGGGAAACCATGGAAAAACTGAAAGCGCTGGGTGCCAGCTCGATCCTCGTACTGCCAATCGAAAAAATGTTGGAGTAACAGCATGAGCACAATCATGACCCCGATTGACTGGCAACAGTGTGATGAACAGCAGCAGCAGGCGCTGCTGATGCGTCCGGCGATTTCTGCGTCGGCGAGCATCAGTGAAATCGTGCGCGATGTGCTGGCGAAAGTGAAAGAACAAGGCGATGACGCGCTGCGCGAGTTCAGCGCGCGCTTCGACAAAGCGCAGGTGGAAAACCTGCGCGTCACACCTGAAGAGATGCAGGCGGCAAGCGATCGCCTGAGCGATACGCTGAAGCAGGCGATGGCGGTTGCGGTTGCTAACATCGAAACCTTCCACAATGCACAGATTTTGCCCGCAGTGGATATTGAGACGCAGCCAGGCGTACGCTGCCAGCAAATCACCCGCCCGGTGAAATCCGTTGGCTTGTATATTCCTGGCGGCTCCGCCCCGCTGTTCTCAACCGTGTTAATGCTGGCCACGCCAGCACGTATTGCCGGTTGTGGTCGTGTGGTGCTCTGTTCACCGCCGCCGATTGCCGATGAGATTCTGTACGCGGCGCAATTGTGCGGCGTGAAAGAAGTGTTTCAGGTAGGCGGTGCGCAAGCGATTGCCTCTCTGGCCTTCGGCACCGAAACCGTGCCCAAAGTGGACAAGATCTTTGGTCCAGGCAACGCCTACGTCACGGAAGCCAAACGCCAGGTCAGCCAACGTCTGGATGGCGCGGCAATTGATATGCCAGCCGGACCTTCTGAAGTGCTGGTAATCGCAGATGAAGGTGCAACCCCGGCGTTTGTCGCCTCTGACCTGTTGTCCCAGGCGGAACACGGCCCTGATTCGCAGGTGATCTTACTGACACCGTCGCTGAAGCTGGCTGAAGGCGTCGCGCTGGCGGTTGAAGCGCAGCTGGCACAGTTGCCACGCGCCGCAACCGCACGCCAGGCGCTGGAAAGCAGCCGTCTGATTGTGCTGCGCGATCTGGCACAGTGCGTGGAAATTTCTAATCTGTATGGTCCAGAGCACCTGATCATTCAAACGCGTCAACCGCGCGATCTGGTGGATGCGATCACCAGCGCCGGTTCCGTGTTCCTCGGCGACTGGTCACCGGAATCCGCGGGCGATTACGCTTCTGGCACCAACCACGTCTTGCCAACTTACGGTTATACATCCACCTGCTCCAGCCTGGGGTTAGCGGATTTCCAGAAACGTATGACGGTGCAAGAGTTGACGCCGCAAGGCTTCCTCAACCTGGCCGCCACCATTGAAACCTTAGCTGCCGCTGAGCAGTTAGAAGCCCACAAAAACGCCGTTACCCTGCGGGTTGCCGCGCTGAAGGAGCAAGCATGAGCATTGAAGATTTAGCCCGCGCTAACGTGCGTGCATTGACGCCTTATCTCTCTGCGCGTCGTTTAGGGGGTAACGGGGATGTGTGGCTGAACGCCAATGAATTCCCGCTGCCGGTGCCGTTTGAGCTGTCTCAGCAAACGTTGAACCGTTATCCAGAGTGTCAGCCTAAAATTGTGATTGAGCGCTACGCTGCCTATGCCGGTTTGTCGCCAGAGCAAGTGCTGACCTGCCGTGGAGCCGATGAAGGCATTGAACTGCTGATGCGCGCTTTCTGCGAGCCGGGAAAAGATGCGATCCTGTTCTGCCCGCCGACGTACGGCATGTACAGCGTCAGCGCCGAAACCATCGGCATTGAGTATCGCACCGTCGCCGCGCTGGATAACTGGCAACTGAATCTGCCTGCCATTGCCGAGCAACTGGACGGCGTTAAAGTGGTCTACATGTGTAGCCCGAACAATCCGACCGGCAACCTGATCAATCCTGACGACATCCGCAAGTTACTCGACATGACCGCCGGTAAAGCACTGCTGGTCGCCGATGAAGCCTATATCGAGTTCTGCCCGGAAGCGACACTGGCGGGATGGTTAACAGAGTATCCACACCTGGTGATTCTGCGCACACTGTCGAAAGCCTTTGCGCTGGCGGGCCTGCGTTGTGGCTTCACCCTGGCGAACAAACCGGTGATCGATCTGCTGATGAAGGTCATCGCGCCTTACCCGCTGGCCACCCCGGTTGCCGATGTAGCGGGACAGGCGCTGAGCGAGCAAGGCATCGCGCTGATGCGTCAGCACGTGGCGGAGCTTAACGCTAACCGCGCCTGGCTGTTTGAGCAGTTAGCACAGCTGAGCATGGTGCAGCAGGTGTTCCCGAGCGAAACCAACTACATTCTGGCGCGCTTCACCGATTCGCCAAAAGTGTTTAAAACGCTGTGGGATCAAGGCATTATTCTGCGCGACCAAAACAAAAACCCCGGCCTTGCGGGATGCCTGCGCATCTCCATCGGCACCCGTAAAGAGTGCGAGCGCCTGATCGCCGCGCTGCAAGCCTTATCAGTGGAGCAAGCATGAGTCAGAAGACCCTTTTTATCGACCGCGATGGCACCATCATCTCCGAACCGCCAACCGATTATCAGGTGGATCGCATGGAGAAGCTGGCGTTTGAAAAGAACGCCATTCCTGCGCTGCTGGCACTGCAAAATGCGGGCTATCAGTTGGTGATGATCACTAACCAGGACGGTCTGGGCACCGACAGCTTCCCGCAGGCGGATTTCGATGGCCCGCACAACCTGATGATGCAGATTCTGACCTCACAGGGCGTCAACTTCAGCGATATCCTGATCTGCCCGCACATGCCTGAAGACAACTGCGATTGCCGCAAGCCGAAAACCAAAATGGTGGAAGCCTGGCTGGCACAAGGTGCACTGGATACCGCCAACAGCTATGTGATCGGCGACCGTCTTACCGATATTCAGCTGGCAGAGAATATGGGCATTCAGGGCCTGCGTTATGGCGCAGAAGGCATTGACTGGGATGCGATTAAAACGCAACTGACCAAGCGTGACCGCTATGCGCTGGTGCAACGCAATACCAAAGAAACGCAGATTAGAGTCGAAGTGTGGCTGGACCGTGAAGGCGGCAGCAAGATCAACACCGGCGTTGGCTTCTTTGATCACATGCTGGATCAGATTGCGGTACACGGCGGCTTCCGCATGAATATCGATGTTAAAGGCGACCTGTATATCGACGATCACCACACCGTGGAAGACACAGGTCTGGCGCTGGGTGAAGCCCTGCTGAAAGCGCTGGGCGACAAACGCGGTATTGGTCGTTTCGGCTTCGTACTGCCGATGGACGAGTGCCTGGCGCGTTGTGCGCTGGATATATCTGGCCGTCCACACATCGAATTCAAAGCCGAGTTCAGCTATCAGCGCGTTGGCGATCTCAGCACCGAGATGGTTGAGCACTTCTTCAGCTCCCTTTCCTACGCCATGATGAGTACGCTGCACCTGAAAACCAAAGGTAAGAACGACCACCATCGTGTGGAAAGCCTGTTCAAAGCCTTTGGTCGCACGCTGCGTCAGGCGATTCGCGTCGATGGCAACACCCTGCCGAGTTCGAAAGGAGTGCTGTGATGAACGTGGTGATTCTCGATACCGGCTGCGCCAACCTCTCTTCGGTTAAGTGGGCGATTGAGCGCCTCGGCTATACGCCCGTGGTGAGCCGCGATCCGGATGTGGTGCTGCGTGCCGATAAGCTGCTGCTGCCAGGCGTGGGCACCGCGCAGGCCGCCATGGACCAGTTGAAAGAACGTGACTTAATCGACCTGATTAAAGCCTGTACGCAACCGGTGCTAGGGATTTGCCTCGGTATGCAGTTGCTGGGACGCGGTAGCGATGAGAATGGCGGCGTGACCACGCTGGGCCTGGTGGATGAGCCGGTCTCGTTGATGGATACGCAAGATCTACCGCTGCCGCACATGGGCTGGAACCAGATCACCTCACAAGCGGGCAATCACCTGTTCCGTGATATTCCAGACGGCAGCTATTTCTATTTTGTGCACAGCTACGCCATGCCAGTGAATGCCGCCACCATCGCACAGTGCGATTACGGCCACCCGTTCACCGCTGCGTTGCAGAAAGATAACTTCTACGGTGTGCAGTTCCACCCGGAGCGTTCTGGCAAAGCAGGCGCGCAGTTGCTGAAAAACTTCCTGGAGATGTGATGATTATCCCCGCATTAGATTTAATCGACGGCAAAGTGGTGCGTCTGCATCAGGGCGACTACGGCCAACAGCGCGACTACGGCAGCGATCCATTGCCACGTCTACAGGATTACGAACGCCAGGGCGCGGAAGTGCTGCATCTGGTGGATTTAACCGGCGCGAAAGATCCGGCTAAGCGCCAGATCCCTCTGCTCACTACTCTGCTGCGCGGCGTCAACGTGCCAGTGCAGGTCGGCGGCGGTATCCGCAATCGTGACGACGTTGCCGCCCTGCTGGCAGCCGGCGCCACGCGTGTGGTGGTTGGCTCCACCGCCGTGAAGCAGCCAGAGGAAGTGAAAAGCTGGTTTAACGAGTTTGGTGCCGATGCCATCGTGCTGGCACTGGATGTGCGTATCGACGCCAGTAATCGCAAAGAAGTGGCGATCAGCGGCTGGCAGGAAGCGGCCGGTGTGACGCTGGAAGAAGTGATTGGCTGGTATCAACCTGTCGGCCTGAAGCACGTACTGTGCACCGATATCTCACGTGATGGCACCCTGAGCGGCTCCAACGTCGAACTGTATAAAGAGGTGTCTGCCGCGTTCCCCGATATCGCTTTCCAGTCTTCTGGCGGCATCGGCTCGCTGGATGATATCGCTGCCTTGCGCGGCAGCGGCGCACAGGGCGTGATTGTCGGTCGTGCGTTGTTAGAAGATAAATTCACAGTGGCGGAGGCGATTGCATGCTGGCAAAACGGATAATTCCTTGTCTCGATGTGCGTGACGGGCAAGTGGTGAAAGGCGTTCAATTCCGTAACCACGAAATCATCGGCGATATCGTGCCGCTGGCGCAGCGTTATGCGCAGGAAGGCGCTGACGAGCTGGTGTTCTATGATATCACCGCCTCTTCAGATGGCCGTGTCGTCGATAAAAGCTGGGTGTCACGCGTTGCGGAAGTGATCGATATTCCTTTCTGCGTGGCCGGTGGCATTAAAACCCCGGAAGACGCAGCGCGCATTCTGCAGTTCGGTGCGGACAAGATCTCCATCAACTCCCCCGCACTGGCAGACCCGACGCTGATTACCAGTCTGGCCGATCGCTTTGGCGTGCAGTGTATCGTGGTAGGCATTGATACCTGGTTCGATGAAGCAACCGGCAAGTATCACGTTAACCAGTACACCGGTGACGAATCACGTACCCGTGTCACCACCTGGGAAACCCTCGACTGGGTGCAGGAAGTGCAGAAGTTGGGCGCGGGCGAAATCGTACTGAATATGATGAACCAGGATGGCGTGCGCAACGGCTATGACCTGGTGCAACTGAAGAAAGTGCGTGACGTGTGTAAAGTGCCACTGATCGCCTCTGGCGGCGCGGGCACCATGCCGCACTTCCTTGAAGCCTTCGAGCAGGCGAACGTGGATGGCGCTCTGGCTGCTTCCGTGTTTCACAAACAAATAATCAATATCGGCGAGTTGAAAAACTTCCTGATCGACAACGGTGTGGAGATTCGCGCGTGTTAACTGCAGAACAACTGGCCAAACTGGATTGGGCCAAAACCGCGGGCATGATGCCTGTTATCGTCCAGCACAACGTCTCTGGCGAAGTGCTGATGCACGGTTATATGAATGAGGAAGCGCTGCAAAAGACGCTGGCGGAAGGCAACGTTACCTTCTTCTCACGTACCAAAAACCGTCTGTGGACCAAAGGTGAAACCTCAGGCCACTTCCTGCAAGTGGCGAGCATCACACCTGATTGCGATAACGACACGCTGCTAGTGCTGGCGAACCCGATTGGGCCAACCTGCCACTTAGGCACCTCAAGCTGCTTCTCACCCGCCGCACCTGATTGGGCATTCCTGTATCAGTTGGAGCAACTGCTGGCTTCACGTAAAAGTGCCGACCCGGAAAGCTCTTACACCGCAAAACTGTACGCCAGCGGCACCAAGCGCATCGCGCAGAAAGTGGGTGAAGAAGGCGTTGAAACGGCGTTGGCCGCCACGGTGAACGATCGCCACGAGCTGACCAATGAAGCCTCTGATTTGCTGTATCACCTGATGGTGCTGTTGCAGGATCAAGACCTGGATCTGAGCACTATCATCAACAACCTGCGTGCACGCCATAAGTAACAGATTGTGCACTATGCTGCTCAGAATTGGCTTTTTATGGCGATTTTGAGCAGCATACTTCTCAAAAAAGATAAAGCTAGCTAAAATTGAGCAACATACTGCTCAATGGAGGTTCAGCATGCTTACCCTACAGCTATACCTTGATGGACAATGGCACGACGCTGCCGAGCTTGATGTTAAAGAGCCGTCTAAGGGGCGTGAAAGCGCCACATTGCTTGCCTATGACTTCAATTATGCAGCCGAGCAACTCGACCGAAACGATATCGCAAGCTGCAGCCTGAACTACCCCGTCATGCTAATTGGCAGCCATTTTGCGCAGCCCTGGTTTAGCTTCCTTGATGATATTGTTCCTGCGGGTGCAAGCAGACGTTACTGGATTCAACATCTTGGATTACAGGGAAAATCGTCGGCTGAGCAAGATTACGCACTGTTAAAAGCCGGAACTATTGCGCCTGTTGGAAATTTGCGTATCAAAGATTCCCTTCCCCAATTGCCAGAAAATAGCCAACTCAAAACTCGACGTTTTCCTGCCGAATGGGCGATTGAGAGAGACAGTGATTTTCTTGAATATGCACAACAAATGGGCGCTGCCAGCGGCGGCGCAACAGGTGCTGGTGGGGAAGCGCCAAAACTACTTTTAAGGCGAAATACGAAAAGCGAAGTATGGATTGATACTTGGCAAGACGATCAACAAAACCAGGATACCCCGTATCTGGTCAAGTATCCGCGTGGTACACGCAGCCCAATCGACTGTGACATTCTGCGTGCGGAATATCATTTCTATCATGAGTTACAGGCCATGGGCATCGACACGATTGATACCCAGGCAATGCTGTTGTGCGAAGGTGAAAGATACCCTTCTCTTTGGCTACCACGATTCGATATCGCGTTTGTTGAAAATAGAAAAGTGATGTACGGGCTGGAATCCATCTATTCGCTGATGAAAAAAGCGCCGGGGAGTTATCTCAATCATTTTGAGGTCATTCGATGCCTGGTTGATCGATTAGCGCTGACTGGAGAACATCGAGAAAAGTTGGTCAGTGAATGGGTTAAACGCGACATGCTCAATATTGCATTTGGTAATTCAGATAATCATGGGCGTAACAGTGCCATTCTCAAGAAATCGGCAGGAATGTGGCTTGCACCGGTTTATGACTTTGCCCCGATGAAAGCCGATCCTGAGGGCGTGGTGCGCACCACTCAGTGGGGCTCACCTTATGAAGAGGGTGGCCACTACAATTGGCAATTGATTGCACATCAACTGGACGATCTCATTCCTGAAGCAACACTATTGAAAAGCTTAGGTGAGTTAGCCAATAAACTTACTGGATTGAAAGGACGACTTGCCGATCGCGGCGTACCGCAATCTATTCTGGAAATGCCCGGTATTGGCTTTAATTATCTGGATGAACGCATTGCTGGGTGGCAGTTATGAAAAAAACGATGACGCCTTTTGAACGAGAAGCCATGTTATTGGACCTTCTACAGCAGTTCATTGAGGAGAAGTTAACCCATGGTCAACTCTTAATGCAGCTTCGTAAAAAGGTGCTGGGATTTTCACAGGATCGCTATGCCAGCTTAGCGGGGATCAGCCGCCGCACTTTATCCGATGTCGAACAGGACAAAGAGAGCATAACGTTGACGACATTGAATCGCGCTTTTAAGCCGCTAGGATTGAAGCTGGGTTTGTTGCCTCGCCAGACACATATGATGCAGGTACTACTCACCAATCTTATTCAACACGGAGAGTCTCATGACCACTCATGAAAAACTGCTCGCCCTGCTCGATCAGCACAACGCCCGTTATCGAATCATGAAGCATGAAGCAACCGGCAAGTGTGAGGCGGTGGCCGCTATCCGTGGCACGGAAGTGGGGCAAGGGGCCAAAGCGCTGGTGTGCCATGTGAAAGGCAACGGCATTAAACAGCACGTACTGGCGATCTTACCCGCCGATCAACAAGCAGACCTGAGCAAAGTCGCTGAAGCGGTGGGTGGCCGTCGCGCTTCCTTGGCTTCTCCCGCAGAAGTGGATGCCTTAACCGGCTGTGTATTTGGAGCCATTCCGCCCTTCAGTTTCCATCCTGATTTGCAGTTGGTGGTTGATCCCATGCTGTTCGAACGCTACGACGAAATTGCCTTTAATGCTGGCTTACTGGAGAAATCCGTGGTGCTTAATGTGGCGGATTACCGCAAGCTGCATAATGGTAACGTTCTGAAAATAATCTGCTAATTGCCATGGCTGACGGTGAGCGGTACTCTGCGTGATTCCACATCACGAAAAAAGAAGACCGTTATTATGGCAAGTTCTCGTTTTACCGCCCGCCTGCGTCAGACGCTGGCTCTGGCTGTGCTGGCAGGTTGTGCGTTTGGCGCTCAGGCAAAGATTGATCAGGTTCGTTTCGCCGTTGACCCAACCTATCCTCCATTCGAATCCAAAACCCCACAAGGCAAGCTGGTTGGCTTTGATATCGACCTTGGCAACGCGCTGTGCGAGCAGATGAAAGCCAAATGCGTCTGGGTAGAGAGCCAGTTTGACGGCATGATCCCGGCACTGAAAGCACGCAAGTTCGACGCTATCCTCTCGGATATGGGCATCACCGAAGAGCGCCTGAAGCAGATTGACTTCACCGTGCCGCTTTACGATACGCACACCCAACTGATCGCGCGCAAAGGCTCTGGTCTGCTGCCGACCGCTGAATCCCTGAAAGGTAAAACCGTGGGTGTTGAGCAGGGAACCGTACAGGAACGCTATGCGCTGGCAAAATGGCAGCCACACGGTGTACAAGTGGTTCCTTATGGCGATCAGGCACAGGTTGAGAGTGATCTGATCTCTGGGCGTCTTGATGTAGTGTTCACTGATGCCGCCCAGGCCGCTAATGGTTTCCTGAAGCAGCCACAGGGCAAAGACTTCGAACTGGCAGGTCCGATTGTACAAGACCCGATCATCGGCCCAGGCACCGCCATTGGTTTGCGTAAAGGCGATGAAGAGCTGAAAACTGCCCTTGATAACGCATTCGCTGAAATCAAANAAAGACTTCGAACTGGCAGGTCCGATTGTACAAGACCCGATCATCGGCCCAGGCACCGCCATTGGTTTGCGTAAAGGCGATGAAGAGCTGAAAACTGCCCTTGATAACGCATTCGCTGAAATCAAAAAGAACGGCACTTTCGACAAGATTCAGAAGAAGTACTTCGCGACTGACATCTCCATTCAGCAGTAACGTATGGTATTTGGTAGGGGCGGCCTGCAGCCCCCCCAGCCGCTGGATTCCATTGTTCAGTACACATAATTCACTGCTTTTATTCCGCTCATTTTCACAGCAGCACTATAATTCCAATCAATAAATTTTAGGCACGAATCTTTAGGTGCCGTAGAGACAGGACATCGACAACCTCATGCAACAGCAACATCATCCTCTGTTGAGTGCTTCCCTTGGAACACAGCGCGAAATCGTTAGCTTCCACTTCGGTACCGATTCCCAGCAGCGCGTCTATATTCAGGCCGCCTTACACGGTGATGAGCTGCCCGGTATGGCGGTAGCGTGGTATTTAAAACACAAACTGCTGGCACTGGAATCCGCCGGACAGCTTAAATCAAAGATCACCCTGGTGCCGGTCGCCAATCCTTTAGCGATGGGACAACACTGGCACGGCAGTCACTTGGGACGCTTCCACACTTTATCGGGCCAAGATTTTAATCGCCGCTTCCCGGCATTGGGTGAAACCCTGGCCGCTGAACTCGCGGATTCACTGACGCAAAGTGAGTACGAAAACAAACGTCTGATTCGCGAAGCGATTGACCGTCATTATCGCGACCGTATTGCCAAGACTGAACTGGATTCGCAGCGCTTTACCCTGATGCGCATGGCCAGCCAGGCGGATCTCATGATCGATCTGCACTGCGACTGGGATGCACTGCCACACCTCTACACCACTCCGCATGCCTGGCAGGACATCGAACCGCTGGCACGATGGCTGGGTAGTGAAGTGCAGCTGCTGGCGCAAATCTCCGGTGGGGAGCCATTTGATGAAGCCTGCTGCGAGCCATGGTTAACGCTGGCTGAGCGGTTTGGTGATAAATACCCCATGCCACGCGGATTGTTGCCAGTGACGCTGGAGTTACGCGGCGTGGCAGATGTTGCGCCAGAACAAGCAGAAAAAGATGCCGATGCGATTATCAATGCGCTGATTGAAGGTGGCTATATTGCGGGTGAGTTGGGTGAGTCCCCTGCCCTGATCAACCCAGCCACGCCTTTGGCAGGCTGTGAGTATATTCATGCGCCTCACTCTGGGCTGCTGTTAAACCGTCGTAATTTGGGTGAGTGGATTAAGCCTGGTGAAGTGGTGGCTGAGATTGTTGACCCAATTACCGACCAGGTGACGCCGCTGTTTGCTGAGTTTGGTGGCGTGCTGTATGCAAGGAATTTGATGAAGTTTGCGACAGCGGGGATGCTGGTGGTGAGGCTGGCTGGGGAGAATGCGGGGCGTGAGGGAGAGTTGTTGGTGGTTTGAAAAAAACTTAAAGTTAAACAGCAGTGCTAGCCGTTAATCGCTCAGCACTGCGAATCATAAAGTCTTAACGGTAGATCTTCTTACTTAAAAAGTCCTTGAATTTACTTGAGATGTCGAAAGTAGCGTAGGCTAAAAGAAAACTTAAAGAAATCCCCATAGCGCCACAATAAATAAGTGAAGTCTTATCAAGGTTCTGGAAGTTAATCTTTGATGAGATAATTGATAAAATTTGATGATGATAAAGAAAGGCTAAAAAGGAATAATTCGATAAGAAAGAGATTATATGATTCGAATGAATGAATTTAAGAGCATATTCATAAACAACAACTAAAATTACTAATATCGATGAGAAAAGAGGTATATTCCTGGATTCATTAATCACCATATCTCTATGATCATGAATAGAGTAGCCTAAGACAACAGCAACCGCCACTATAGTAATGTACTTCAATAGTTGGTGATTTTTATTAGCAATTGCTTCAAAAAGCACCATACCTAGAATGAACTCTGGCAATCGCGCAATAGGATTCCATATGTCTCGTTTATTCCAAAATGGTATATGCTCGTATAAAAAAACATTATAATGTATTGAGGTAATAGCCAAGCCAACTGCAACAATATAAGTCACAGCTTTACTGCGACGATATAGCGCAAGTATCCCAGGAAAAATCACATACATCAAAATGATGAAACCTACAAACCACTCACCAATCAAATAAAAAGTCTGGACCCTTTGAGATAAAAAGCCATCCAAACCTAGCAAAGTCCAGAAAATCTTTAAGAAATCACCTTGAAAAATTACTCTACCACTAAAAACAAACAGTACAACTGCCGTTATGAAATAGGCAACATAGTATGAGGGGAATATTGAAAGGAAACGTCGCTTATAAAAATCCGAAAGGTTAAAATTTGATCTAATTGAGTTATAAATCCCACCACCTGAAATTATAATAAAGAAAGAAACACCAAGACCACCAAAAAAAGGGAAAATATATCTGGATATATTAACATCCATTTTTTGTCATAGAGTATGACCGCTGCATAATGGAAGATGATAATGAACAATACAGATAATGCTCTTACAAAATCGAGCGATTCAATCTTTTTCCTTTCCAAAGGTCTGCTCCAACTTGGTTATAGTGCAAATTGTCAATTATAAATTAAAAAAGAAAAAATCACTTCAGCAGGGAAACTAGAAAATTAGAAATTTTCCACATAATGGTTTCATCACTCTTCTTTATGCTCCGTTCTGATTCATGATATTTAAAAGAAGCATGGTCGACCGAAGAGAACATATCCTTAATTGAGTTGTTTATAATTGCAACTTTTTCATTAGATGGCTTTCTTGACGCTAATGACAGGATAAAAAGCATACCCTTTAATGTTGGTGTTAACTTCTCTCCAATATCAAAAAATTCATCGCTTTTGAATAGTTCATAATAGGATAATTGTTCCGACAAAGGCAATGTGTGTGGTGCAGGTTGTAACCTTTTCAAGTCAGGATGTCTCTGCGAAATTGCGCTAAATCCTAAGTAGTCCCAAGGGAATGATATTTTATTATTATCATTGGCATTTGAAAAGTTCGAATTGGATAAACTGGACGTCACGGACTCAATATTTATCTCAATGTAATCAACGCCGTGATATTTTTCAAAACAAAGAAAGTTTTTTAAATTGTATTCGAAAGGCAACACCTTCTTGATTGTAGCCATAGCGACACTATCACCAGTAATATAGATCTTCTTTTCAATACTTAATTTTTTAAAGAAATCAGAAATAACGAACTCTATAATTTTTAAACTAGCGTATACACTTTCATGTGGGTCAAGCTTAATAATACATTTTGTTAGAAAGACATAACCAAGTGTCGAAGGATGAAGATCGTTGTCTATGTAAAAGTTCTTGAGAACAGAACTGGGAATTTCTAAGCATCTTAGATACGATGGCTCACAATACTTTCCAATTAACATTTCTTCATTTACGGTTGGATGAGTATAGATCCCATTTACATCGACGTGATGTTGAGTGGAAATGTTTTCAGCCCTCCTCATTAGTAACGTCCATGGTATAATATTTATATTAGGGTACGATGAACGCCATTTATCTAGCCCTTGTAGATAGAAACCGTACATTTTTCTATCATTTTCAGGCGTCAAAAACTCCCCATGTATATTAATGTAAACCTTATCTTGGCTGAGGACATCCTTTCCCTCGGCAAGAATGTTATTTCCAAAACGATAATCACCTAGAATAAGATGAATTTTTGAGCCAGAATCCAATGACTCTGATACCTTATTAAAAATATTATCGCTCCATGTTGGTGCTCCTCCCATACCTATGAACACAGGCTCATCAATGTCGGCTGGTAGACAATTGCTGCTTTTTGCGTGTTGCATCCTTACAACATGTGAAGGACCAACAATTAAATTCTTCATTGAAAACTCGCTATGTTCATATTATCAGCATGTGGGGTATGGCCAGAAGAAGGTCAATCAAACAGAATATTTATATATCTACATCTCAGGTCAGAGCCATATATGTATAACTTAACATTATCTTTATAAACAAACTCTGCGTGTATTTGTTCACTGATTTTAAACCCTGCTCCTGAGTTTATCGATTGATATGCTTGCTCTACGTCTGGTCGATCAAAACTCTCAGCAAATAAGTACTCATTTTCATATTCGATAAATACTTTAATTACACTAACATCATCTGCTTCTGCCCAACCAGATATAATAAATTCATTATGAGTACATTTGAATTCTTCAATGGTAACGCTGTAAAAACTCTCATTAGGTATTGCGGTTTCAGCCAATAAAGCAGTGTCTACTTTTTCATCCTTTGAGATATTATTATTCATTATTAATAATTTCTCTTTCATCATGATTTCAAAAATATCTACATTATCTTTAAGCCATTGCACATAACTTTTTGAAGAACTGGCAGAGTATTCATTCACCACTTTCGCTAAAACTTCAGATAAGAGATATTGGTTCCTTGGCATAAAATAATGATTAAGTGAAAACTTAATATCGTCCCTCACACGAATTAAATATTCTTCATTATCTAAAAGATTTCCACCTTGAAGGAAATCGATGCTGAGATTCTTAATGCTATTGTTAATGTCATATGCTGCATTTCCAAGAATCAGCCCCGGAGTTCCTAATATCCAAGACTCACAACTTACGGAACTGTTAATTGAAATAACAACTCTTGAGTTTTTTGTTATTGCTAAGAAGTCTTCAGACGTTGTGTCCGGATGCAAGACCAACACTTTGTCAGACAGGCTTTTAGCATGTTCAATTGCTTCAACTTCTTTAACCAAATTGAAAATTCTTCCTGGCGCACCAGGATGCCTTTTAATTATAACGTTATATCCTAGAGATATAACCTTAGGGACAACATCATCCAAGAATTCCAAAGGATTAGCATATTTTGAATGATTTAAGGTGTTCAAGTCATCAGCTAACTGGAGACAAATAACTACATAATTATCAATAAAATTGGCTTTTAATTTTATCTCTACTGTGACATTGCCTGAATACCCAATATCAGTAAGAATCAGGCTTTCACCATGTAAATTTTCAACTGAATGAGTATTCGATGGAGCTAAATAACTCTCAAGAACAGATAAGTACCCTTTGTCGGAAAAATCAGACATCCATAAATTAGTACTAATGGCATTTTCTGATTTAATTACTTTTTCAGTACAGATCGTTGCATTCCCATTGGTGCCTTGAGGGTCTATGAGGATTGTATCTTGAAAAGGTAATCTTGTTGGACCAAGTTCAAAATGAAGAGATTGGACGTCAAATTTGGAACAAAATTGTTTTACTGCTCCGTTTTCTGACCAAAGAACAATGTGAGTAAATTGATACTCAGCATGAATCTTTTCAAGTAAGGACTCATAATATAATGATATTTCGCCAACACCATCAACTAAAGTGTTTCTAGACAAAATGCCATCGCCATCCCATTCATCCAAAAATGAACATATTTTCTTATGGTCTTCATTACTTGGATAAATCAGTTTATTTTTAAAATCCACTAAGGCTTCTTTTTTTTCTAAATCTGTGCCAGATAATTCATGGGGGTAAATGAAATCAACGGTATGATCATCATTTACAAAATGTTCAATCATTAAATCAAGAATGTACTTGTTTGAGAAAATACGCCATTCAATACCGTCAAAATTTTCATGGGATGCAATTTTCGCGAACATATCACCAGGAGTTATAAACTCAACAAAGATGTTCCTAATTGGATGAGGTTCAACAAAAAACAGAACTTTTTTCATTATAAAAATTTCTCCTCCCAAATTTTTGCAATATTATCTGACCCAACTTTTAATAGTGTATTGTTTAATTCTACTTCATAATTTTCATGTGATATTTTTGGGATGTTTGTTAATTCATCCCATTCTTCAATGCTTTTACATTTGTACAAATATTCGGATTCAAATCTATCAATATCAGGAATTGGAGTTGCAATTACCCGGCAACCTAGTGGCATGGCTTCGAAAAACTTCAGGCCACTTTTACACTCATTAAATTGATTATTAGTCAACGGTGCTATAATATTCTCAACATTTGCTTTTATATAGGGTAGATGAGAAAACGGCACAACTTCTTTAACATGATCAATTCTATGATTAAACTTATTAAGTACGGCAGGTATTTTCAACGGCCCTAGAATAAACATTTTCTCTTTATTATTTTCTGATAAGAACTTAGCTATATATGGAGCAACCTGTTTAAAATCGTTATCGTGGCTAGCAGTTCCTGGGAAATATCCAATCTTATATTCTTTATTTTTTTTAAGCGCAAATAGTTTTCGTGATAGTTGGATGTATTCTAGTGATAGCGCATTTGAAATTACATTCACTTCTGCAGAGGGGATTACTTTCTTTAGCCTATCTGATAAAGGTGTCGTGGAGACGCTGAACTTTCTAAAAAAATTATTGGCCGCTGCATTCCTTGAAATGAAATCAGATATTGAATTCAGGTAAGGATCTCTGCTTTCTATATTAGGTATATCAATAACACTTTTAACATCAAAAATTAAATCATCATAATCTGCGATTAAATTCTTTTTATCTTGATTCTTGAATAAAAAGCGCAGTAACGCCTCATTGTTTAATGATGGACGATGGAATACAATCGTGTCAAAATTATCTGCAACATCCAAATGATCTATGAAATAAGACAATGTAACCACCTCGGTGGTGTGGCCTCTCTCTCTCAAAGAATATGCAATATTAAAACATCTATAGCGAGTTGACGGATCCATATAAGGACGGTCGAGTTTACTTGTATTACCAACAAAAAGAATTCGCTCAGATGACATAATCCATCCTTTAAAACTTAACCAAAATAAAATAATTTCAGCAATGACAATAATATATCGTGGTTTCCACATGAAACAAACAACACTATATATTTGATGGGAAATCACAACTAACTATTAGATAGATATAATAAAAAAGGAGCCTAAATAGGCCCCTTATTATAATGCGGAAATTAGTCTAACCACTCGGTGTGGAACACACCGTCTTTATCAATACGCTTGTAGGTGTGCGCACCGAAGTAGTCACGCTGAGCCTGAATCAGGTTCGCTGGCAGAACTTCTGAGCGGTAGCTATCGTAATATGCGATAGCAGCTGAGAAGGTTGGTGTTGGGATACCATTCTGAATTGCGTAAGAAACGACATCACGCAACGCCTGCTGGTACTCATCAGCGATGTTCTTGAAGTAAGGATCGAGCAACAAGTTAGCGATGTCTGCATTGCTTGCGTATGCATCGGTAATCTTCTGCAGGAACTGAGCACGGATGATACAACCAGCGCGGAAGATCTTAGCGATTTCACCGTAGTGCAGATCCCAGTTGTTCTCTTCTGAAGCAGCACGCAGCTGTGAGAAGCCCTGAGCATATGAAACGATTTTGCCGAGATACAATGCGCGACGCACCTTTTCAACAAACTCTGCTTTATCACCAGTGAAAGCTTTGGCTTGTGGGCCACTCAGTACTTTAGAGGCAGCAACACGCTGAGATTTCAGAGAAGAGAGGTAACGAGCGAATACAGATTCGGTGATCAAGGACAGCGGCTCGCCGAGATCCAGTGAGCTCTGGCTGGTCCATTTACCGGTACCTTTGTTAGCGGCCTCGTCCAGAATAACATCTACCAGATACTTACCTTCTTCATCTTTCTTGGTGAAGATATCTTTGGTGATGTCGATCAGGTAGCTGCTCAGCTCACCGTTGTTCCAGTCGGTGAAGGTTTTTGCCAGTTCTTCATTGTTCAGGCCCAGCGCGCCTTTCAGCAATGCATAAGCTTCGGCGATTAACTGCATATCACCGTATTCGATGCCGTTGTGCACCATCTTCACATAGTGACCAGCACCGTTTGGACCGATGTAAGCAACACAAGCCTCGCCATCTTCAGCACGCGCAGCGATTTTGTCCAGAATTGGCGCAACCAGCTCGTACGCTTCTTTCTGGCCACCAGGCATGATTGAAGGGCCTTTCAGTGCACCCTCTTCACCGCCGGAGACACCGGTACCGATGAAGTTGAAGCCCTGGTCAGACAGTTCTTTGTTACGGCGGATGGTATCTTTATAGAAGGTGTTACCACCATCAATCAGAATGTCGCCTTTGTCCAAGTGTGGAGTCAGAGACGCGATTGTTTTATCGGTCGCTTCACCCGCCTGCACCATCAGCAGGATACGGCGTGGTTTCTCCAGGGACTCAACGAACTCTTCAACGGTATAGTAAGGGGCAAGTTTCTTGTCTTGGTTTTCAGCGATGACTTCATCAGTCTTTTCGCGAGAACGGTTGAAGATAGACACCGTGTAGCCGCGGCTCTCAATGTTAAGAGCAAGGTTACGGCCCATTACTGCCATACCGACAACACCGATTTGTTGCTTGGACATCATCTACTCCTGTCTGAAGTTACCATCACAAAATCAGATTTGTGATTGAAGTGGCAAATATGTTAACTCATCTATGCACATTTTAGGTAGTGAATGGTGCGATGATTAAACACCTAAAAATTGTGCAGGATTAGGCGTTGGTTAACAAATCACCTCTTTGAATATTCGATTTAAAATAGAGTGGTAGCACTTCTTCCGGCGTACCATCCATTTTTACCGTGCCATGTTCCAGCCAAAGAATTCTCGTACAGGTTTTTCTTAACAATTCATTACTGTGGCTGGCAAGAATGAGAATTTTAGTCGCATTGATGATGTTGGTTAATCGAGTTTCAGCTTTTTCTTTAAAGCCTTCATCCCCCACAGATAACCACTCATCCATCAGCAAAATTTCTGGAGTAAAAATTGTACTGACACTGAATCCAAGGCGCATCTGCATACCAGAAGAGTAAGTTCTTACCGGCATGTCGATAAAATCACCAAGGTCGGTGAAATCAATGATCTCTTCAATGCGTGCATCAATTTCTTTCTTTTTGAGGCCTAAAAGCGCACCACGGATGTAAATGTTTTCTCTGCCTGTAAACTCTTGATTAATACCGAGAGAAATTGAGATCAATGAACCGATATCACCCTCAATGGTGGCTTGTCCGCTTGTTGGGTGGTAAACCTTACTAAACATACGTAACAACGTGGTTTTACCCGCACCGTTATGTCCAATTAAGCCGACTCTCTCGCCATCCTTAATCTCAAAATTAAGATTATTTAAGGCAGAAACAACCACTTTGCCGTCGTGCTGGCCAACTTTCCCGCCGGTAGCAAAGTTGATAAAGTTCTTTTTAATAGATCTTGCTCGAGCATCGAAAATTGGGAAGTCAATGCATACATTTTCAAATTTAATAATTGCCATTGAATTACACCCAATAAGGAACGCGATATTTAAACTTACTGGTCATTGCTATCGAAAGCGACAAACCAACTATTGCCATCACAGCAGCGATAATATAGCTGCTCATCATTGGCACCTCGCCTAGCAACGGACTGCGCACTAAATCTATAAGGTGATAAAGCGGATTAAAATTAAGCAAAACAGCCGCAGAATTATGAGAAAGCAGCTTAGGCATCCAGATAATAGGAGTGAGATAGAAGATCACTTGCATGATACTAAGCACAATTTGTGTCATGTCGCGGAAACGTGCACAAATCATTGAGAGAATCATTAACACCCAAGTCAAATTTAACAAAAGCAGCAGAAAACCCGGTATAGCCAGAATAACTGTCCAGCTTACACTCTTTTGAACCGCAAGTAATACCAATGGAAAAATAACAATATTATGGAGAAAAATTAGGAAATTCTTCCAAATTACTCGCATCACATGAACATGTAAGGGGACGGGTAGCTGCTTAATGATACCTTCGGATGAGATCAGCGCATCACAACCCTCAGAGATGCAACTCTGAATAAATGTCCAGGTTATCAGGCCTAACGTCAGGTAAGGCAGGAACTCTTTAACGTTGGTTTTAAATAGGTTGCCGAATACTAATCCCATGGTGGTAATCATCACCGCCATACTGATTGTGATCCAAAACGGCCCCATTTTAGAGCGTTTGTAACGCATGCGAATGTCTTGACCACCCATCACTTTCACGACGTGAAAGTTTTTTAATGCAGATGTGAAGTCATCCCATCCTACAGACTTTTGCTTATTCGACATTACAAAATCCCAAATTGGTATGCAAGACGGTTCAAGCCAATCAAGAATCTGTCACCACAAAGTCGTGATAACATTAATCCCATGAACTCTTCTTGTTGTGACTCATCTAGCTGGTCTCGCAATTTAATGACATCATTCATATTGCAAACACATCTAAACATCAGGTCTAACTTAATAATCGGTAAACCACAATGATGCAATGCCAAGCAATTAATGTGAATCTGCGAACCAAGAGTAAATTCATCAAGGTAGAATGAAATTAATCTCCTTTCAAACTGTTCATTGTGCTTCTTGTCGTAATAATTGTAGTTACCAAAAAACTTGACCACACCTAAGTAATCAACTGGTGGGTTTTTTACATCCTTTATGCTCTTTGGAACAACAACTGTCTCACCATTGATATTTTTTCCAATACGTACAGTGTTATTCTCTTCTAATAAATATTTTTTATAATAAGAATTAAGTATTTCATCTTTTGCAATAATACTTGTTATAGTTCTGTTTAACCATGCACTTTCCCCTTCTCTACGATAATAGTGATAGTTTTGGAAGAAATTCTGATCACTTTTAAATTTCTTTTCCATGAAAGAAACATCAAACAATGATTTAAAATGTTTTTCAGAACTTGCTAAACTTTTTAGGGTTTTGCTTAGTGCGAACTCACCTCTTTTAATAACTAATGGTCTAACATTTGAAAGCTTATAGTTATCCCAAAAACTTTTGAATTTTTCTTTTCTTACAATGTCGCCAATAACAGATATACAGAAAGAGCCCAAATGGTGAGAGTGTGCACTGTTCTCTGTCGCACCAAGAACTTCACAACTTGTGTTAAATAGGTTAAAGACGAAATCTGGCAATCCTTTTTTGGAGAAGAAAACGCTATCATTTATAATCAGCAAGCGTTCACATTGCTTTTCCATACCATTGTCATAAAAATACTTCATCCCAGCTTTGTAGCTACCAAAGTCTCTCCCATAATTATCACGTTCAATGTATACGTCGACGAGTTCTTTGGGATAGTTTTCGGAATCAAGCTTTAAAGTATTAACTGCAACAATGAATATGTTGTTCTTCTTCGCTTCTTTGAGAAGTTCTAGTACATCATTCCTGAGTAAGGTTTTTTCATACAATGCCAAAAGCATAACTTTACCGCCGGTAAAATCATTCTTTACTTTTACATCGCGATATTTCTTAGTTCTAAAGTCATCTCTGATGGACAAAATACCATAGTAGATAAACACTGCAACTTTTAAAAAGAACCTTAAAATCTTAAAAATAGTTTTTTTCATATTTACACCGTCGATGGTTAGACTATTTTCCTAAATAAATTCATAACAAAAAATGCAGACGTTTCAAGGCTGCTTTGTCTGTAAAATCCACCATTAGTAAAACACTCAACGCGTCTTAACAAACCATGCCCAAGAGCATTAAATTTTTCATAATTGAGTCTTTCTTCTACAGGCATCTTCTCTTTAATACAATCCAGTGCCATACAGTTCATTTTGCTCCAGGTTTTAAATTCCCCAGCAAAAAGTCGATTAAACCGTGTAACCTTGGACAGCAATCCTGTGTTACTACCGACAAGATTTTGTCCATGCTGCCTGTAAAGGATTTTGGGTTCGCGATCATAAATAACAGTGCCATTCATTGCACTGCAGATGATGTATAGGATCCAATCGTGAGAAACAATTTTTAAGTCGGCAGGGAGCGTTTCGAACAGTTGCTTTAATCCGCGACTAAATACCATGGTATTCCCACCTGCATAGCTTTGTAAAAGCGCATTGTTGAAGCAGAACGCTTTCATAAAGCACGGAGAATAACCAATGGACTGTCCATCTGAGTCAATCAACTTGGTACGCGAACCATATAATTTGTATTCATTCTGCGGTAGTGAGTTTAGCTGCATGACAGCAGATTCTAGTTTGTCATCCAGCCAAATATCATCTTGATCGCAGAATGCATAAAAATCAGAATTTATATCATTACGTTGCAGCATGTTGAAAAAATTGGCTGCAAAACCTTTTCCTGGCCCTTTCAATAGTACGACTTTATTAGGATAGTTGAGCGAAAACTGCTCAATAAGTTCACAAGTGCTATCCGTCGAACCATCATCGGAAACAATCAGATTCCAGTTAGTGTACGTTTGTGAAGCAATAGACTGAAGTTGCTCTTCTAAGTATTTTTCGCCGTTGTAAGTCCCCATCAGGATACTTACTGTACCTTTATCGCTCATCATCATTAGCTACATAAAAAAGGATGAGGAAAAACCTCATCCTTAGTTTTAGGAATCAATCAAATGTTACTGCGTGTGATAATGGTGTCCCGACTTTATCTTTTGCTGAGAGAGCAGGAGTATCACCTTCAGAGATCGGCCATTGGATGTTCAGATCTGAATCGTTCCACAGTAAAGAGTGTTCATGCTGCGGATTATAATAATCGGTGCATTTATACACGAATTCGGCACTATCAGAAGTCACGTAGAAACCATGAGCAAAGCCTTCTGGTACCCATAGTTGGCGCTTATTATCAGCTGAAAGATATACCCCCACCCATTTACCAAATGTAGGTGAGGATTTTCTCATATCTACGGCCACATCATAAACTTCACCGGCCACGACTCGAACTAGCTTGCCTTGAGTATTTTCTGTCTGGTAATGAAGACCGCGCAGAATGCCTTTAGATGACTTTGAATGATTGTCTTGCACGAAGGTGCGCGGGCTAACCTGTTCTTCAAATTTCTTTTGCTGCCAGGTTTCCATAAAGAAACCACGTTCATCGCCAAAAACGGAAGGCTCAATAATTTTCACATCAGGAATTTCAGTATCAATGATTTTCATTATAGTTTTCCGTTGTATAACGCCATCAGATATTTGCCGTAATCATTTTTCAGCAGCGGTTGCGCCAGCTCTTTCAGCTTTTCGGCATCAATGAAGCCCATGCGATAAGCAATCTCTTCCGGGCATGCCACTTTCAACCCCTGGCGGGTCTCGATAGTTTGAATGAAGTTATTCGCTTCAATTAGGCTCTGATGAGTACCAGTATCCAACCACGCATGACCGCGTCCCATAATCGAAACTGACAGCTCGCCTTTTTCTAAGTAGAGATTATTGATGTCGGTGATTTCCAGTTCGCCACGTGGGGAAGGCTTCAGATTCTTCGCCAGTTCAACCACACTGTTGTCATAGAAATACAAGCCAGTCACGGCATAGTTGCTTTTCGGCTCGATTGGCTTTTCCACCAGCGAGATGGCTTTACCGGATTTATCGAACTCAACCACGCCATAACGCTCAGGATCATGAACGTGATAAGCAAAGACTGTAGCCCCACTCTCTTTGTTGGATGCGTCTTCAAGCTGCTTATACAAGTCATGGCCGTAGAAGATGTTATCGCCAAGAATCAGCGCACAGTTGTCTTCACCAATGAATTCTTCGCCCAGAATAAATGCCTGTGCCAAACCATCCGGGCTTTCCTGGACGATGTATTGCAGGTTCAGGCCCCACTGTGAACCATCGCCCAGTAGGCTTTCAAAACGCGGCGTATCTTGCGGCGTACTAATAATCAAAATGTCACGGATACCTGCAAGCATTAACGTGCTCAGCGGGTAATAGATCATCGGCTTGTCATAGATAGGCAGAAGTTGCTTACTCACTGCCATAGTGACCGGATAGAGGCGCGTTCCAGATCCGCCAGCCAGAATTATTCCTTTTTTACTTTTCACAACGGTACCCTTTGAATTTTGCAAGACCAAACATGACTCAGCTATACAGCTCATCCAACATACGAATAACACCCTGTTGCCATTCCGGCAGTGTTAATCCAAATGCGGTCGTCAGTTTTTCAGTATTGAGTCTGGAGTTAGATGGACGCTTAGCGGGCGTTGGAAACGCAGCGGTATCCACGGTATTGATTGCAGCGACTTTAAGCGGTAGGCCCTTCTCGCGGACATACCCAATAACCAATTCTGCATAGGCGTGCCAGGTCGTTACACCTGAGGCAATCAGATTATAGATGCCTGCTTTTTCTGGCTGCGCCAGAGTCGCCTTAATGGCATGCACGGTGCAGTCGGCAATCAATTCGGCACCAGTAGGTGCGCCAAACTGATCGTTAATCACTGACAGTGCTTCTCGTTCCTGTGCCAGACGGATCATGGTTTTGGCGAAATTGTTGCCTTTTGCCGCGTAAACCCAACTGGTACGGAAGATAAGATAGTTAGGCGCATGAGCAATAATCGCCTCTTCACCCTGACGCTTAGTTCTGCCGTAAGCGTTGAGAGGTGAAGTGACATCGTCTTCACTCCACGGGCGCTCACCGCTGCCGTCGAATACATAGTCGGTGGAATAATGGACCAGCAAGGCATTCACATCGCGCGCTGCACAGGCCAGCGCTTCCACACTGAGAGCATTAATTAACTCTGCATTATGCAGGTCGCTCTCCGCTTTATCCACGGCGGTATAGGCTGCGGCGTTGACAATGACGTCGGGCTTAATGTCCCGCACCGTTTTTGCAATGCCTTCTGGATTTGTCAGATCACCACAGTGATCAGAAGAGTGGCGATCCAGGGCGACCACCTCACCCAGCGGAGCCAAAGCGCGCTGAAGTTCCCAGCCAACCTGACCATTCTTACCTAATAGCAAAATCTTCATTAGCTACGTTTCTCGTAGTTTTGTTCAATCCAGTTTTGGTATGCGCCGCTTTTAACGTGCTCAACCCATTCATGGTTGTCCAGATACCACTGAACGGTTTTGCGCAGGCCCGTTTCAAAACTCTCTTGTGGTTTCCAGCCTAAATCACGTTCGATTTTAGATGCATCGATGGCGTAACGACGATCGTGGCCAGGACGGTCAGCAACATAAGTAATCTGTTCGGCATAAGGGGTGTCTTTAGGGCGCAGCTCATCCAGCAGCTCACAGACCTTATGTACCACTTCAAGGTTCTGTTTTTCGTTGTGTCCGCCGATGTTGTACGTGGTGCCGACTTTCGCCTTGCTGACGACGGTATACAACGCTCGTGCGTGGTCTTCTACGTACAACCAATCACGGATTTGGTCACCTTTACCGTAAATCGGCAGAGGCTTACCTTCCAGCGCGTTGCTGATGATTAACGGAATGAGTTTTTCCGGGAAATGGTATGGACCGTAGTTATTGGAGCAGTTGGTGACAACAATCGGCAAACCGTAGGTCCGGCCCCAGGCGCGAACTAAATGGTCGCTGGCGGCTTTGGTCGAAGAGTAAGGGCTGCTCGGGGCATAAGGTGTTGTTTCAGTGAACAACGGCAGCTCGCCTTCCATTTCATCAGGATGCGGTAAATCACCGTATACTTCATCAGTTGAGATGTGGTGGAAACGAAACGCATTCTTGCGCGCTTCTGGCAGCCCCATCCAGTATTGACGGCTCGCTTCCAATAAAGCGTAAGTCCCCACAACGTTGGTCTGTACAAACTCTGCTGGGCCGGTAATTGAGCGATCGACATGACTCTCTGCCGCCAAATGCATAATCGCATCGGGTTGATGGTCCGCTAATACCTTGGCGATGGCTACACCATCACAGATATCGACATGGCAAAAGGTATAGCGCGCATCGTCGCTGACCGTTTTCAAGGATTCAAGATTGCCTGCGTACGTCAGTTTATCAACGTTAATAACCTCATCACTGGTGTCATTGATGACGTGACGAACCACAGCTGAGCCGATAAAACCTGCACCACCAGTAATTAAAATCTTCATGACGTTGAGCTATTCCTGACATTGCGGCCGAGCCATCTCGGCCAGAGGAGAAAAAGTGTGCGACACACCCGCAATAGACAAAGCTACCGCCCTTGGGTTGCAGCTCCCAACATGCTGATGTGTGTAAAACCATCTTTAAGCATAGTGCGTTTTTTGTAATTTCAGCACTATCTGCTTGAAATAATTTTAATTCTTTAGAATTAATTAGAAAGAATTGATTATTTCGGAAGTTTAATTTTACCACCGCGGGTTAGTGAACACGACCAAAATGGACCCCGCATTCAAGTGTTGGTTCATTAATTAACCAATTGTGCTGCGGATTAATGCGAGGATCGTCTACCTGTGCTCAACCGTAGGCAATCAGAAAGTGACGAAAACCAGAAGTGAATCAAAACAGGATAAAAAAAGGCGGACATCGAGTCCGCCTTTTTAGGGAATTTACTTAAACCCTTCCGGGTTCTTACTCTGCCAGTTCCAGGTATCGCGCATCATCGCATCGATCCCGCGCGTCACGCGCCAGTCCAGCTCGGTGTTCGCCAGGCTCGCATCCGCCCAGAACGCCGGCAGGTCGCCATCGCGACGGGGTTTAAACTCAAACGGAATCGCTTTACCCGACGCCTTCTCAAACGCTTTGATCATCTCCAGCACCGAGAAGCCCACGCCGCCGCCGAGGTTATAGGCTTTGTAACCGGTGACCTTTGGCAGATGGTCCAGCGCTTTCAGATGGCCTTCGGCCAAATCCACCACGTGGATGTAGTCGCGCTGTGCAGTGCCGTCTGGCGTGTCGTAGTCATCACCAAACACACCCAGTTTCTCGAGACGACCAATCGCCACCTGCGCAATGTACGGCAGCAGGTTGTTAGGAATACCGGTTGGGTCTTCACCAATCTCACCCGACTCATGCGCACCCACTGGGTTGAAATAGCGCAGCGCGATAGCTTTGAAGTTCGGGTCAGCTTTAGCGAAGTCGCGCATCACGAATTCGATCATCAGCTTAGAGGTGCCATACGGGCTGGTGGTGCCACCAATTGGCGTGGTTTCCACATACGGAACCGGCGCATCGGCACCGTAAACGGTCGCTGATGAGCTAAAGATGAAGTTCCACACACCCGCTGCGCGCATCTCTTCCAGCAACACCACGGTGCCCGCTACGTTGTTTTCGTAATATTCCAGCGGCATACGTGTGGATTCGCCGACCGCTTTCAGCGCAGCGAAGTGGATCACAGCAGAGATGTCGTTGGCAGCAAACAGGTCACGCAGGCAGGCACGATCGCGGATGTCGCCTTCGACAAACACCGCTTTCTTACCAGAGAGTTTCTCCACGCGATTAATGGCTTCGCGTGAGGCATTGCAAAGGTTATCCAGGACCACAACGTCGTCACCGCGCTCCAACAGCGCCAGCACCGTATGGGAGCCGATATACCCTGCCCCGCCCGTTACCAAAATAGCCATGTGTACTCCTTTAAACCGCGCAAGTGGCGCGGCATGAGAATGGATTATTTCGCCAGGATTTTCTGGATAGCTTCGCGGAAATCACGACCCTGCGCGTTGTTACGCAGACCGTAAGAGACGAAAGCCTGCATGTAGCCCATCTTTTTACCACAGTCGAAGCTGGTACCGGTCAGCAATTGCACATCAACAGGTTTCTTCTTGCTGAGAGAGGCAATCGCATCGGTCAGTTGGATACGGCCCCATGCGCCTGGCTCGGTGTTCTCCAGCTCTTTCCAGATATCAGCAGACAGCACATAGCGGCCCACTGCGGTCAGGTCTGAATCTAACTGGCCCGCTTCCGGTTTTTCCACGAAGTTAGTGATGGTGCTAATGTCGCCTGGGTTATCAATCGGCTCTTCGGTGGTCAAGACACCGTATTCAGTCAGATCTTCGCCTGGCATGTGTTTCGCCAGCACCTGGCTGTGGCCGGTCTCTTCGAAACGCGCAACCATCGCTGCGAGGTTATAGCGCAGGTGGTCAGCGGTAGAGTCATCCAGCAGGACGTCTGGCAATACCACCACAAACGGGTTGTCGCCGATCATTGGACGCGCGCAAAGTACTGAGTGGCCAAGTCCCAATGGGTTCGCCTGACGTACGTTCATGATGGTTACGCCCGGCGGACAGATTGATTGCACTTCGCTCAACAATTGGCGCTTAACACGTGCTTCAAGCAGCGCTTCCAGCTCATAAGTGGTGTCGAAGTGGTTTTCCACTGCATTTTTGGAAGCATGGGTGACCAGCACAATCTCCTTGATGCCCGCAGCCACGCACTCGTCAACAATGTATTGAATCATTGGTTTATCGACGATTGGCAGCATCTCTTTTGGGATGGCTTTCGTTGCAGGGAGCATATGCATACCGAGACCCGCAACCGGGATTACTGCTTTAAGCTTGGTCATATTTATTCCATTTCATGAAGTGAATACGTGGGGTCGATTATGCAGGATCGGCCGGTGCAGCAAGTATAATCTTTATCTGAAAAACCGGCACTAACTCTCTGTCACGACATCAAAAATCGTCAAAATGCCCATCTGCCGTTTCGCCTGACGCGTGTGAAATGCGCGGGCTAAACTGCTGAAAAACAGTGGGAGGATGCCGGATTTTGAACGGAGGATAAGACCAGTGATTTTCAGAATGGTTTCAGGGGATTTTGCAGTGATTACATCGTTTTTGATGGCGTCAGGAAGGTAAAACGTAGCGGCGAGAATTATCGCGCATTCAGGCAGCGTAACGGTTGCCAGGACGCGCCATGAATGGCGCCGCTACGGATGGTTGCGATGGGTTAGTAGGGTGTCAGGCCGGCCGTTGTCGCCATCGGGCGCGCCAAGACACGCCCCGGTGCCATTTATCGTGGATTACAGCCAGCCTTCAAACCACTCCGGCATCACAAACAGATTGAAGTGATTCACCAGCAGCATCAGGCCGACAAACACCACCGACACCGACACCCACTGGCGTGCATAGGGTACAAAGCGAATGCCAATAACCGGTTTGATGAAGAACGGATGCGCAAAGGCGGAGATCAACACCTGCGAAATGGAGAGTGTCAACGCCACGTAGAGCACATTCGGCCAGATGTAAGTGGTTGCCAATACCACTACCACCACCAGACTCGCGACGATATTCCAGTAGAACTCGACGTTGGTCTTACCGTTGGCCTGCGAGATCGCGCCAGTCAAGCCGCCCATCGGACGCAGCATGCCAAACAGCAGCATCAGCGGAATCAGATGGTAAACCTGTTCATGCGATGCGCCATACAGCACGCGCACAATCACCGGCGACAGAATGCCAATCGCCAGATACATCAGGCTGCTGAACAGCATGATGACGAAGGTGCCCTTCAGGAACAGCTTCTTCAACTGCTCAGGATCGTGCTGTTTCTCAGCGAAACGCGGCAGCGCCAGGCGGTTAATCACCGGGGAGACCAGCTTCAGCGGCTGCAGAATCAGCTCTTTCGCCAGTGAGTAGATACCCAGCATCTCTGCGCCCATCACCTTACCGACAATCAACGCATCCGCTTGAGTACGCAGTTGGTTAATGGTCTGCGATCCGAGCTGATAAATGCCGTAACGCACTGCGCTGAAAAAGGTTTTGCCTTCAAATTCCCACGTCGGACGCCACGATTTCTCGCCGAAGTAGATCATGCACAGGATGCGGGTAAAGGCATTGATAAACAGCCCAAGGATCGCGGCAGCAACGGTCAGCGAGGTGAAATAGAGCATCGCCACGGTGCAGAGGAACGCGAACAGCTTGGTCGCCATCTCAATCTTCGCCAGCGTCACCATGCGTTTGGCTTTCACATAGTGCGCCTGATACTGCGACAAATGCCCCAGCACCAGGAAGTTGAGACTGGTGAGCATTATCAGCCCGGTCAACTCTGGCAGATGGTAGAACCATGCCACCGGCCAGGCGATGGCCAGCATAATCAAACCGGTGCACAGGCTGAGTGAGACGTTCACCCAATAGATGGTGCTCTGTTGGCGACGATTGATGTCCTGACGATGCACGATGTAGCTGCTCATCCCCATATCCTGCAACACCGTTGCCACCGCCAGAATGGCATTAATGATCGCCAGTAAACCTAACTCATGCGCTTCCAGCTTGCGCGCCAGCACGCTAAGCTGGAGAACCTGCAACAGGGCTGCGAAGCAGGTACTACCAAACAGCCAAACGGCCTGTTTTTTTAATCCGCTCACACCATTTGCTCCAGAATTTTTGCCAGCTCGCCGTAGGCGATATGCTGATTGAACTCAGTTTCCACTTTGTGACGCGCAGCGGCGACCACAGGTGCCACATCCACATCACCACGGGATAAACGCAGTAACGTTTCTGCCAGTTCCTCGGCGTTGTTTTCGGAAACCAACCAGCCACTCACGTTGTTCTGAATCAGCTCTGGAATACCACTGTGATAGGTGGAGACCACCGGCAAGCCCACCGCCATCGCCTCCATCAACGCCACCGGAATACCTTCCATGTCACCGTCCGCTGCGGTTTTAGACGGCAGCAAGAAGATATCCGCTTCATTCAGCGCCTGACGGATCTCTTCCTGGGGTTTAAAGCCCGGCATAGTGACAAACGCTTCCAGCCCCGCACGGGCGATGTGTTCGCGCATCATGCCGTCCTGCTCACCGTTACCGATGATGGTGAACTGGAACTGTCCACCATTGTTGCGCAGGATTTCACTGGCTTTCACCGCCACATCCAGCCCTTTCTTCTCGGTCAGACGTGCCACCGAGACGATGCGCAGCGGCTGGTGGAAGGCCTCGCGCGGTTTGAAGTTAAATTTCTCCGGCTCGATGCCCATGCGGGTGACATGTACTTTCTCGCGCGGACAGCCCATCTCGATCAGCTTGTTCTCCCACAAATGGCTGATAGGCAGCATCAGTTCACTCTGCTTGAACAGGTTGACGTAATCGAGCTTGTGCTCTTCGAGAATGTGGCGGCGCGAGATATCCGCGCCGTGGAACACCGTGGCCTGCTTGCCTTTCAACACGCCAAGTTCACGTAATTTATTCGCCAGCGCACCGGCATAGCCAAAGTGCACCAGAAAAACATCAGCGGTGAAGGTTTGCTTCGCGTTAGCCACAATAGCGGGCAGCAGCAGCTTTTTCGCTTGCGCCCCATAACGCCCGACGTTGAGCGATTTGATCAGCGACGGTTTGGCGATTTTCGGCAGCATCAGACCAATACGCTGCGTCAGCTTATCCAGATTTGAGACTTTCTCTTCCGGCAGTAAATAGTGGGTTTTCGCTGCCAGATTGTAATCATCGAACGCGGCATGGCGATTGATCATATCGCCGGGAAACACGGAGATAATCTCCACGTCGTAGCCTGCATCGATGAAATGCGTCACCTGATTGAGGACAAACGTCTCAGAGGCAACCGGAAAACGCATGGTGAAAAAGGTCAGCTTCATCACTTACCCCAGCACGTTGAGAATTTCTGCCGTAATGCGGTTACCCATTTCACGCTCCTGCGCCACCGCGGTGTCCACTTTGCGCTTCACATTGTCGTAGTCCGCCAGCACGGTCTGCACTTTGTCGATCAGTGAACCGTCCATCAGGCTTTGTACGTCGGTCGCCATTTGTGGCAGGCCGAGTTGGTTCATCACACCGAGCGACTTGTGCTCATAGTTGATGGCCACAGCCGGAGTACCGAAGTTCATGGAAATGATGGCGGAGTGCAGGCGGGTGCCGATAGTCAGGTGACAATCAGCGAGCAGGATGCCGATTTCAAGGTCGTTGAACTCGTCCATGATGACATGGTAATGCTCTGGATGGTCGACGTGATCGCGCAGGGTTAACGCCACCATACGGTCGTCTTTCGCGTAGCTATCGATGCCAGTACAGGTTGAGAACGCCACGACCTGATATCCCTCGGCAATCATCGCGTTAATCACTCGACCAAATGCGGCTTCATACTCTTTCTGCGTCACGCCCAAGCGTTTGTCAAACGGCGCCAGTTCGCGCACGGTGATAGCAATGGTTTTGCGTGAGCGGATGATATTTTGCCAGTGCAGCAAGTTGTGGCTTGGGTTCTCCACTTGACGCGCTTCCACCAGGAAGGCGGTGTCCACGCCCTTCTTCACACGACGTGTGGTGACGCCATCCTGTTTCAGGCGGTCGAAACTCACTTCCTCGCGCAGCACCAGGCTGTCAACGCGGTCAAACACGAAGTTCGCCAGCGCGTTCACGCGTGGATTTTCAAACGGCCCCACCGAGTGGCCAATCATATACAGCGGCTTTTTCGCCATCAGCGCACAGAGCGCGTGGTCGAATTGCGTCACGCCGTACAGATCGACGAAGAACGAACCTCCAACCTGAATGATCGCGTCATATTGCGCCAGACTTTTGGTGAATGCTTCCAGGTGCGGTGGCACCGAAAACGATTTGTACAAGCCGCCCTTGCCTAAGTGCGCCATCATAATGTCGGGCATTAAGCGGTTCGCGACTTTGCGTTTTACCGTACCCACCAGCCCTTTGGCTGATTTGCTGTTGTGCAGGAACAGGGAATCTTGCTGGATATCCTGCTGCAGTAAGTATCCGGAGCTTGTTGGATAACGACTGATGACATCGATATCGAGGTCCTTACGCGCGGAATGCAGTGAATCAATCAATCCACGTAAAATCGCGCCATCCCCACGATTTCCACAGGTATGGTTTCCCACCAATAAAATCTTCATAAAAACTCCAGATAAAATTTTTTTAATTGTGCAAGCCGCGCCATTTCCTGAACTGGCAAAGTGAACTCTGTATTAAAAAACTGCAATGGGAACAATGCCCTAAATAAATCCAGCGGTGCGCATTAATGCGCACCCTACGAAAAACGCGTGCGATCCTCGTAGGGTTGTCATCATGAATGCCCCCCTACGAAAACCGCGTACGATCCTCGTAGGGTTGCCATTTATGGCGACCGTAAAGCACGTTACTGATAACCATGGCGCGATAAATCGCGCCATTAAAACTAAGACTTCAGCGCAAAATACGGCAGAGCGACCTGCTCGCCGTTAATCACCACCGAAACAAAGCCTTTCGGCTCACGCGTATCCACCTGTTCCGGCTTCAATGCACGAGACGCCAGCAACAGGTCGCCCTGCTCGTTGCCGCCAATCCCCGCTTTGCCGTTATGCAGGCTAAAGCGCTGTGCTGCCTGTTGGCTGCCACTGCTCGGATTGCCTTTGTCCATTTTGGCGTCAACGCGCGCGCAGCGGCCGGTCATAAAGCGATCTTTGGCCGTGCTCTTAATCAGTACGACCGCAGTGGGCATCCAGCCCGCCAGCTTGACGAACACTCGGGTGTCGGCCTCGCTACGCGGGTCAAAACGCACTTCCAATACCGGTGAACTGCCTTCTGCTGACCAGGTCGCCTCGGCATTTTTGGTTTTGCGTTGCAGATGAATAACCGCACGTCCACCGGTGGTTTTACCGCCAATCGGATCCATCAGCGGTTGATTGGTGGTGCCGTTGTTAAACTGCGACTGACCAAATACCTCGATTTCCCAGCTGTCACCCACCGTCGGCGAGTAGAAGTTACCTAACTCAAACCAGGTCTCTTGATTGGTGTTATTACTCAGGCGGAAACGCGAGGTGATGTAGTTGTATTTCAGGCTGCCATCGATGGCGACGCCGTAAGACTCGACGCGTGTCGAGCCCATCTCCCACATGCTTAACCAGGGTTTGCCCTGCAGTGAGTTGTCGATCCAACTGCCAGACTGCAAATTGGTTTGACGCATATTGAGGCGCGAGTTGTGCGCAATCAGCGGGTTTTTACAATCTTCCAGACTCAGTGCATCAATAATCCACTGACCGTCAGAGATGTCGCCGGGATGTTCAGTGTGCTCAATCCAGCCGTTATGAATAATCGACTGACCGCAACGTGGCAGATTGAGCACTTTGCCGCCGGAGCAGTGCTGCGCATTGAAGTTAGAGAGTTCAATCGCGGTGCTGTGATCCCACACGCCCACTTTCTGTCCGGACCAGGTCGCTTTGATCACATCGCCCGTACAGGTTTCCGCATACCACTGGTCAATTTTGCAATCCAGCGTGTCCATCAGACTCAGACACACGCCGCCCACGCGGTTGAAGCGCAGGCAGGCACCACGGAAGAACTGACCGCCCGGACAGGTATTGTGGAACAACCCCTGCTTATTCGGACGCGAGTCGTTGTTACCGTTGAAATTGAGGTTGGAGATTTCAGTCCAGCGCGC
Source organism: Pantoea sp. CFCC18177 (assembly GCF_059412425.1). Taxonomy (NCBI): domain Bacteria; kingdom Pseudomonadati; phylum Pseudomonadota; class Gammaproteobacteria; order Enterobacterales; family Erwiniaceae; genus Pantoea; species Pantoea sp. CFCC18177. The sequence goes on along the minus strand of NZ_JBNBPL010000020.1, from coordinate 37,748 downwards.
GTTCACCGAGAACAGAAACTCGGAGCGACCATCTGATACCAGTGTGGTCGCCGGGAAGTAGCCGAAGTTGACCATCGCGCCCGAAATACGGAAGAAGCGCAGCTGCTCATTGCCGAAATCGCAGCCTGAAACAAAGAAGGTCCCGGCCGGGAACTGCACGCAGATCGGTTGATCGGCATCATGTGACCACTGATACATGGCTTTGATCGCCGGTGCCGAGTCGGTTTTACCGTCGGCGATGGCACCGAAATCAAACAGCGTCAGGCGGTTGAAATCTTCCACCACGCGGCGCCAGTAGAAGCCGTTGCCGGCGAAGATCACACCGCCATCATCTTTGCCTTCGCCAAATGCGCCAACAAATTCGCCGCCGCCAACTTCCAGCCCTTCGTGCCAGCTTTTCAGCTTAATTTTGGCACCGGCAAACAGCGGACGGGTTTTGCGCAGCTCATCCACTGAAGGAATTTCGCCAATCAGCTGGTAGCCATTAGGCTGGGCCAGACGCTGGCTGAAGTTGCTCTGATTGGGGCGCGATACATCTGTAATCGAAAACAGCGTGTTGCCCTGATTATCCTCCACCACCATCGAGTGAGCAGGATCGGCAATTAATGCAGCATTATCGTGAATAAACTGCGCAAAGTTGCCTTTATTCAGCGCAATTGGCTGACTAATCTGTGACACTTTGCCGTTGGCGTCGCGCAGGAATACCGGGATCTGGTTGCCGGATTGGCTGGCATCGCTACCCGCTTTACCGATCCACAGTTTGCCCTCAAAGTTCTGCCAGAACTGAGGCGGCATAGTGTAGACATTTTCCGGCGTCAGAATCGGGACATCGCCCTGCGGTACGCTGGACGGATCAACAGCCTTCAACGCAGGTTGACCACTTTTTGCGGCGTAGCTGGAAAATGCACTCACTGAGAGCGCGGCAACAATGGAGGAGGCTGCAGTCTGCAAGACTTCTCTTCTTTTCATGCTTTCAATCCCGTGGTCATATTGGGCCATGAGGCCATAAGTGTGATCCCGGAGGCATTTAGCCGTCATACTTCACGCCACAGGGGCGTTGGCTGCTTGCCTTCGCCCCGGTCACTTACTGGTGTAAGCTCACGGCGACTCAAGCACTTGCCGCCTTCCTGCGGCATGAATTATTTTGGCTAAACCAATGCAAGCCAGCTTTGTTTGATCTGATTACCGTCAAACTTCAGCGCAGTTTCTTTGGTTTTTTCGCTCATCGCGTAGAACAGGCCATCATCGCTGGCGAGCTGGTCCATCCGCGCAAGGAACGTTGATTTGTCATTCATCGGCACCAGGAAGCCATCTTCACCGTGGTTGATGATCTCCTGCGGCCCGGTTGGGCAGTCGTATGCCACCACCGGCAGCGACCAGGATTTCGCTTCCAGCAGCACCAGCGGCAGACCTTCATAGCGCGAGGTCATCAGCGCCATATCGCTATCGCGGTAGTAATCATTGATATTGCTGACTTTGCCGACGAAATTAACGCTGTCAGTGATGCCCAGCGCAGCAGCCTGGTCATGCAGCTGTTGGCGCAGCTCGCCGTCCCCGGCAATCACCAGCTTCCACTCAGGATGGGTTTTGCTGAAGTCGGCCCAGATATCCAGCAGCAGATCGAAACCTTTCTGGTTATCCAGTCGCCCCACCGCTAAAGCCTGACGGCTGCGCGTCTGGCGCTGAAACGCTTTGTACACCACCGGATTCGGGATTTGCTGGCTGGCGATATTCCAGCGGCTGAACACCTGGTGATCTTTGTCTGTCAGCACAATCACCTGGTCGTAATAGCGCAGCAACATCCATTTCAGCAGCTTGATTGGCTTGCTGAAGGAGTTAATGGCGATGTGTTCGCAGGCATAGGCCTTAAAGCGTTTTTTCTTCATCGCCATCAGGTTCCAGAAGGCGAACATCACGCTCAGGCGGCCCATACTGATCAGGAATACGCTGTCGAAGCCTTCCTGATGGATAGCCGCCACGGCGCTTTTAATCGGGTTGCTGTGGCCTTCAAAGCTGACAATCTGTTTCACACGATCGAACGGGTAAAAGGTTTTGCCATGCCCTTCCAGCGAATAAATGGTGACGGAGTGCTGCTCACCGAGGCACTCCGACATGAAGTTGCAGATGTTCTCAGTACCCGCGTACGAGTAGGCATCTTTGATGACCAAAACTATCTTTTTCATGGACCTTCCCACCTCAAAATGTGTACCTAAGACCCAAGTCATTTGCGTTGTAGCAAGGCGGCAAAGATGTTCATGCCCAGGAGCTTACACAAGTAAGTGACTGGGTTGGACATCTGCAGCCAACGCAGCTAAAGCGCGAAGGACGCTGGGTCTTAGCGATGCTTAAGGGTGAAAAGGACCCCATTCACCATATACCAGCCGTAATAGTAATAGATTTTTAACGGATTGTTTTTATAGATAATTCTTAATAATTCGAGGTGCCATTTCGCCGCTTTATTCTTGTTGCGAGACAGTGAGTCGCCCAGCTCGTAATAGTTGACCAGCGTCTTCTGGATCACCCGAGCTTGTTTGTAGCGGAGGAATAACTCATAGAGGAACAGGAAGTCTTCATGCCCTTTGCGCTGGAAGAAGATGCCCTGCGGGGGACGGCGGAAACACACGGAAGAGAAGCACACGCGATATTGCTTCTTCACGAAGTTTTCCTGCTGCAGATAGGGTTTGCTGTAGAGGATGTCGTGGTCGGCGCTTTTGGTTTTGTAGTGATAATGCGTGATAACAAAATCATCACCTGCGGCAATGGCGGCGGTCTGCTCAGCCAGCTTATCCGCATACCATTCGTCGTCGCTGTCGAGGAACGCAATGATCTCCTCTTTTGCCGCACGCAAACCGACATTGCGGGTTTCCGCTGCGCCGAGGTTCACTTCGTTGTTAAGAATGGTAATGCGCGCGTCGGTGCAGTGTTCACGCACAAACGCTAAAGAATCATCAGTGGACTGATCGTTCACCAGGTAGAGATGCCAGTCGCTGTAAGTCTGCTTGACGATCGACTCAACCGCGCGCAATACCGTTTTACGCGCGTTATACATCGGCATCACGATACCGACGGTGCCAACATGATTTGTCATTTGAATACCCGGAGTGTCAGGAACCAAAAAATTGCCCCCGATGCGGGAGCAAGTGAAAGTCGTTAAAAATGAATCAGGAAACGGCGCGTCCACCCGAGAAGCGCGATTTCACTTTGTCGAGCAAGCGATTCATAAAGTAAGCGCGGTTGTCCCGGTTGGTCAGAAAGAAATAGCGTGCAAAACTGAGGCTCGCCAGCAGTGAATTGCCATCCATCTTGTAGCGCAGCGGCAGCTTGAAAGCTTTGTAGGTATGGATATCACGCGCGGTCAGATGCGGTTTCATGGTATCCAGCCAGAAGAAGGAGTACTTCACCGACTCACCCTTGTGTTTGGAACCAAATTTGGTCACCAGATGGTAGGTGGTCAGCGGCTGGTCAATCATCACAAAGTCATAACCCATGCGATCGGCACGGATGCAGAAGTCATAATCCTGATGGCGAATGTAGCGCGCATCAAAACGGATTTTCTCGGCATCTTCGCGTTTCAACACGATGGTGCTGGTCTGGATAAAGCCATAGCAACCAAAAAGGTACTCCGCCACGGTTTCGTCTTTTCCTGGCGGCTGCATCGGCATCACCTTCAGGAAATGGCCATCCTGGTGAATGTTCACCTGGCTGAAGATCAGGTAATGGGATTTGCCCTGCGCCTCAAGTTTGGTGATGGTGTCATACGCCACCTGCAGTTTGTCTTCACGCCATTCGTCATCGGCATCGAGGAAGCTAATAAAATCTCCTTCTGCCAGTTCGATACCTTTGTTGCGGGCACCAGCACCGTTGAGTTTGACCTGAGAGAGTTCAAGCTTGATATCCAAGCCCTGATAACGCTCACTCTGCACCACCTGCGCCAGTTCGGCCGCATCAGCGGATTTGTCATCAACGATGATGACCTCAAAATTGCGGTAAGTTTGCGCTTTGACACAATCTAACGTTGTGACAATTGACTCCGACGCGTTATACGCGGGAATGACAATTGAGAAGCGGATGTCCTGCATTGCCAGCACCTCTTAAACAGCTGTTCCAGATTTAACGGTAACGCGAGCAGCTATCAGAAAGGAATCGGCTTTGTTCTGAAAAATCATACCGTTATTTCTCTTAACCAATATGCTGTTGCGTTCCATCACGGAAGTTCCTATCGAAGTTTGTGCTGTGTGTATTTTTGACAAAAACCTTCCCCTAAATCATTCGAGTCACAGCAAGGCGGCAAGTCAGCAAAGCACCGGGAGCTTACATCAGTAAGTGACCGGGGTTTGCTGGCGTAGCCAACGCCGCTGTGGCTCAAATTATGACGAGGAAGAAAAAGGGGCGGAAAATCCGCCCCAGTATTTAGCTCTTTGTTTCTTTACCGTATTCGTAGTTGTAGTAGTCATAGCCATAACCGTAGGCATTTGACGCTTTACGAACCACGGCGTTAAGGATGACGCCTTTAATCTCGATGCCGTTCTGCGCGAAGCGCTTGTAGCTGACATCCAGTTCTTTGGTGGTGTTGGTTTCGAAACGCGCCACCATCAACGACGTACCGGCCAGCTTACCGATGATAGAGGCATCGGTGACCGCCAGAATTGGTGGGGTATCAATCAACACCAGGTCATAGTTCTTGCTTGCCCAATCCAGTAACTCACTCATGCGGCGATGCATCAGCAGCTCAGACGGGTTCGGTGGCACCTGGCCACGTGGCAGGAAGTCAAACCCGTAAACGCCCTTCTGAATCATGCTCGGTGAGAACTCGCTCTTGCCGGACAGCACATTGGAGAGACCCAATTTGTTATCCGAACCCAGCAGTTCATGGGTATAGCCGCGACGCATATCACCATCAATGAACAGCACGCGTTGACCGGCTTTCGACACCAGCGTGGCGAGGTTGGCACAGATAAAGGTTTTACCAATACCCGGACTTGCACCGGTGATCATCAGAATGTTGTTTTTCGCTTCCATCATCGCGAAGTGCAGGCTGGTGCGCAGGCTACGAATCGCTTCGATGGAGAGGTCAGTCGGATTACCCAGCGCCAACAGCGTGTTGTGCGGATCACTCTTCTCTTTATGACCGCGACGCGCCAACGCTTCCGTGTCTTTCTTACGTTGCCATTCAGACAGCGGCACGCTGGCATAGACGTTCATGCCCAGCTCTTCCAGCTGCTCTGGGTTTTCAATGCCGTGATGGAACAGCGCTTTCAGCAACACCAGGCCAACGGACAGCATCAGACCCAGAATAAAGCTGGCGATAATGATCAGTGGTTTTTTCGGTGCTACCGGGCTGCCAGCGGTTTCGGCACGGTCGATGATACGCACATCACCCACGGTACTGGCTTTGCTGATACCCAACTCTTGCTGACGGTTCAGCAACTGCATGTAGATTTCCTGGCCTGACTGCACATCACGGGTCAGACGCAGAATCTCTTGCTGGGTTTGCGGCATACCGGCAATTTTCTTGTTCAGCTTTGCCTGCTCATCTTCCAGCGTTTTACGTTTTTCCAGCAGCGCACGGTAAGTCGGGTGATCTTTGGTATAGAGCTGTGACACCTCAGCTTCTTTGAACGTCAGTTCGTTCAACTGGCTCTGTACGCTCACGGAGGAATCCAGCGCTGACTTCGCTTCCAGCGACATATCAACCGATTCGTTCTGGCGGCGATAAGCGTTCAACTTGTTCTCAGCGTCGTCAAGGTTGGCACGTACTTGCGGCAACTGGTTACGTAAGAAGTCGAGGCTCTTTTCAGCCTGTTCAGATTTGCGCTCAACGTTCTGCAGCAGGTAGTTGTTCACAATCTGATTCAGCACGCGGCTGGCTTGATCGGGATCTTCATCCACGAACTCAAGACCCAGTACACCGGTGGTTTTGCCTTTATCCGCGACGGTCAGCGCGCCCAGCACGTTTTTAATCGCCTGCAGGTCGCTGAGTTTCGTGACGTTGAAGCTGGTGCCTTCATCCGCCTGAATACCGCTGACCAGCATGGTCACATCGCCGTGCTGCTCCAGCTGACCGACACGTCCTTTGAACAGCTCATCGCCATCATTGGTCACAGTGTAGGTCTGTGGACCGGTGACTTCGAGTTGCACGGTGCGCTTGTCGATAGACTTAGGAATTTCCAGACGCGAGATAGCGATTTGCGCCGGTTTGTTGCCCATCAGGCGCGACAGACCTTTACCAATCACCGGGAAGTAGTTCTGCTGCACCACAGTATCTAAACCGAGGTCGTCAACCGTCTTACCCAACACCATACGCGATTCAACGATCTGAATTTCAGTATCGGATGCCGGCGTGGTCGGCAATACGTCTTGCAGTTCGTTCAGAACAGAAGCGGTGTTCTTCTGCTCAACCTGCACCATGGCATCGGCACTGTAGATCGGGGTGGCGAACAGTGTGTAGAGCGTTCCCGCCAGCATAAAGAAGGCAGTAACCGCAACAATGATCCAGCGATGATCAATCAGCTGTCCCACAAGATGCGCCAGATCCCATCCATTCGAATCTTCTTTTGGCGCGGTCATAACCTTGTTTTTGATATTCATGGATATTCCCAACTATCGGCTTAGTACGTTGACCCATTTCTGGGTAGCGTTTTCCAGTAACCCGTAGACCTCTTCAAAGGCCTCGCGACTTTTTTTGTACGGATCCGCAATTTCCTGTTGGTTGAGCCAATGCCCAAGCAGCATGGTTTTTCCGCGTGCAGCTGGATCAATGCGATTCACCTGCTCAACGTGGCGCTTCTCCATCACCAGAATCAGGTCATAGTCACGGCACATGCTGGCCGTTAACTGCTGAGCCTGATGACCTTCCAGCGACACGCCGTGTTGAGCGGCGACATCGCTGGCAGTCTGGTCCGCCGGATAGCCCTTCAGAGCGCCAAGCCCTGCAGAAGCCACCCGGGTTTTAGGCAGCGCGCGTTGAAACAGACGCTCCCCGGTGGGGGAGCGGCAAATATTGCCCACGCAAACAACTAACACGGACTTAATCATGCTGAAACCTTAGTTACCCCAGGTACGGAAACGCAGTGCGGCGGAGCTTGCATCATCGATACCGACGATGGTTGGCAACAGCCCAGAAATCACGCGGTTCCAACGGGTAATTGGTGTGGCGGTGACGTAGACGATGTCGTACGGCTCCAGTTGGAATTCGGTGCCCATCACCATGGATGCCGCATCTTTCGTGTTCAGCTGATAGATGTTGGCGATCTTGGTGCGGTTAGCACCACGAATTGGACGAATAACGAATACGCCAGTGGCGTCAGAGGTGGTTTGATCCATACCCTGCGCATTACCCAGCGCTTCGGCCAGCGTCATGCCGCTGCGGTCCATTTTCAGCGTGGCCTGCTGTTTCACTTCGCCCATCACGAAGACTTTCAGATCATCGTTACGTGGCACGTAGAGAATATCGCCCGGATAGAGCAGATGGTTCTGACTCAGGTCGCCGTTTTGCATCAGCGCCTGCAGTGAAATGCGTTGTTCTTTACCTTGATGTGTCAGCACCACATTACGCCAGTCAGCGTCGGCGGCTAAACCACCGGCGGCGTTGACGGCATCCAGTACCGTCAGCGGTACGTTGGTGATTGCCTGCTGACCCGACGTGGTCACCGAACCGGTCACGTAGGTTTTCTGTGAGCGGAATGCCGCCACATTGACGTCAACCTGCGGGCTTTCAATGAACTGCGCAAGACGGCGCGCAATCTCAGCACGGATTTCGGTAACGGTGCGTCCTGCGACGCGCACTTTACCAATGTACGGGTAGAAAATAGTGCCATCGGCCTGTACCCAGTTACCGGTGTCACTGGCGCTACGATACTGACCGGCAGGCGTGGTCAACTCAGGGTGATCCCACACGGTGACGTTCAGCACGTCGCCGATACCTACGCGATATTCGTAGCTCTGAATTTCGGTCTGCAACGCTGGGTTGGCTTGCGCGACCAGCGGCTTAGCACGCATCTGTTCAACCAGACGCGGCGTCATTGGGAAGACGTTTACGTATTTGTCGATGTCAAAGTTGCTATCCTGTTGCTCAATGACATCTTTTCCGCTAGTGGAAAGGTGCGAACCTGGTTCAATGGTGCACCCGGCGAGAAAAGTTGCGGATACCAGTAAAGGTATCAATTTAATTTTCATTATCATCTGATTCTTCGCTATCAGTTAATGATTGATAGAGGCGAAAACGCCGCTGTGTAGCGTCTTATAAAAAATAAAACCTGACGGGTTAAACACTGAAACTGTGGGTCATTATCATTTGCTCCCTTGGTTTTATGTTGTCACCGTGCCTTAGGACGACATCAATTAAAGTGGGTGAATCTCCAGACAACTGAAACACCACACTCTATTCAGGTTGGATAATGGGCACTCCCAACACCGGCATTTCAGACGGGGATAATGATTTCGTCCCCTGCCCTACGTTCTATCAATAAGCGCCGTCGCGTTTTAATACGACACCCACGGTCTTAAACAGAATCGCAATGTCATTCCACAGCGACCAGTTTTTGACATACCACGAATCGAAATAGACGCGCGTTTCATAGTCAACGTCGTTACGACCACTGACTTGCCACAATCCCGTCATGCCTGGTTTCGCCATCAGGTAATAATCAACATCACCGGCATAACGACAGAGTTCGTCTTCAATCACGGGACGTGGGCCCACCAGGCTCATGTCGCCACGCACCACATTCCACAGCTGCGGCAGCTCATCCAGACTGGTTTTACGGATGAAGTGGCCAACTTTGGTAATACGCGGGTCGTTTTTCAGTTTGAAATCTTTATCCCACTCCGCACGTGCGACCGGGTCGGTACGCAGTACTTCTTCCAACACCTCTTTCGAGTTGATGACCATCGAGCGGAATTTAAGGCATTTGAACTTGCGACCGTTCAGACCAACACGTTCATGACCGTAAATCGGTGGGCCGCCATCGCGTCCGACCATAAAACCGAGAACCAGCAGCGCCGGCGACAGCGCAATGATGATGCCGAGTGCACCAACAATGTCGAAAGCCCGTTTCAGGAAGCGCGACGTGCGTTTCGCCAGATTGTTATTCACGCGCAGAATCATCACTTCATGACTAAAGATGTAAGCCATATCGGTACCGTACAGCGGTACGCCGCGTAATGTTGGAATCACAGAGACGGAGCGGCAGTTATGCATGGCCAGCATTTTCAGCCAGTTGTCACGGTGCTGACTCTGTTCAAACTCCACTGCCACAATGAACTGCGTCTCACTGTGGGTCAGCTGCCATAGCTCTTGCTCGTTATGCAGTACCGGCACACCGGAGATGCTGGCCTGCGGGCAGCTGCCGTCAACGTCGAAAAAGGCAATCACATCAAAACCCATCACCTCTTCACTTTGCAGTGCCTGCCAGGCTTCCTGGGCATTACGGCTGCTGCCGATGATGATGGTTTGTTTTTTCCACATGCCGAAGTGGTTAAGCACGCGTTTTGAAATAGCACGGGCAATCGGAATCAAAATCAACGCCAGAATCCAGGTAATAACCCAAACAAAGCGTGACATCTGCCATTGCGATAACGCCGAAATTGACAAATCGATGACAGAGAAAATAAGAATGGTACGAAAGATCTCTTTCAACTCGAACCAGAACGGCTTGCGATAGGTATAATGACGCAGGCGGACCCAGAACCAGCCGGTACAAATAACCGAAAGACAGACGTGGGTGGCAATTTTTAAATTCAGGTATTTTTCAGAAATATCTGCCAGTGGAGAGTTAGTGAACGAATTAATCAACGCCAGTGCAATAAACAATGCCGCGTTGAAACAAATTAAATCCGAGCACGCCAGTAAAATTTTTGTGAGGAGACTTTTATATGTAATTTCTTTATCGCGCATATTTAACTCTTTTATTTTATTTCCTTAATCCCTAACGCCTCTGCCCTGTGTAATAAATGAGCGATATATCTACTGCAATCAGTGAGGCAATCTGCGGCGAACTCTCCGGTATTACGCCAATTCTCTATTTAGTAAAGCCAAAGAATTGTAATAAATACCAACAGATTAGTCTGACTTCCCTTGCCACAACCCCAGACATATTCTGAACAAAGAAAAGCACTTCGGGAACGCTACCGCCCTTGGCTGTCGCTGCCAATACCGCTACCAAGACATCTATTTTCATCGCACGCAGTCAGATTATTCTTAGCCGGAAACAGGCTTATCCTGTGCACGATCACAATTCACAACATCAAGAAGCTAAACAGCGCGCTATTAACAACATCGGCGCAGACATTTACTAACACGTTGCTATACTAGTTATTACTGGCTTGTTTACAAGTAGGCCCCGTGTTCCCTGCACTATTTTAGGAAAAAGACTACCAGCCATAAGTATTGATGCCATCCCTTTCAGCCCTTTCCTGCATAAAATTCAGATTAATTCGATACTCAGCTTCAGAGCGCTTCGCATTAAAAACGTACGCCTGGATGCGTGATTCGCAATTAATAGTGACAATCACCTTGCTGAGATGTTTATCCATACTTTCATCTTATCGGTGAATTGTGACGACTAAGATTATGCCTAATCCTCAAGTCAACCCGATGGTGCGGGCGTTAATGCCTGTTTGTACCTTGTGGGTCGATTTACTATCATCAGACAAAACGCATTTTCAGACATTCAGGTGATGAAAGCATGATGGAGTGGATCCTTGATCCTTCGCTCTGGGCAGGATTAGTGACGCTAATCGTTCTTGAGCTGGTGTTGGGTATTGATAACCTGGTTTTCATTGCTATTTTGGTGGAAAAATTACCGCCGACACTGCGCGACCGCGCCCGAGTGGTCGGCCTGCTGCTGGCGTTAATGCTGCGGCTGGTGCTGCTGGCCTCCCTTTCGTGGCTGGTGACACTCACCCAACCGCTGTTTTCCCTGTGGCAACATAATTTCAGCGCACGCGATCTCCTGCTGCTCTCCGGTGGTCTGTTTCTTCTTTATAAAGCCACCACCGAACTCAACAGTCGCCTGGAAGGCGGTGATGAGGAGAATGGTCAAAGTAAGAACGGTGCTAAATTCTGGCCAGTGATAGCGCAAATTGTGGTGCTGGATGCCATCTTCTCGCTGGATGCGGTGATTACCGCCGTGGGCATGGTAAATGAGCTGCCAGTGATGATGGCGGCGGTGACGGTGGCGATCTTGCTGATGCTGCTGGCCAGCAAGCCGCTGACGCGCTTTGTCAACAACCACCCTACCATTGTGATCCTCTGCCTTAGCTTCCTGTTGATGATTGGCTTCAGCCTGGTGGCCGAAGGATTAGGCTTTATTATTCCTAAGGGCTATCTGTATGCGGCCATTGGCTTCTCGATTCTGATTGAGATGTTTAATCAGCTGGCGCTGTTTAATCGTCGCCGCTTTCTCACCGCCGGGCGCCCGCTGCGTCAGCGCACTTCTGAAGCGGTGCTGCGTATTCTGCGTGGCGAAGCGCAACGGGCTGAACTGGATGCCGACACCGCCTCATTACTGAGCGATCACCAAGAAGGCGAGCTATTTAATCGCCAGGAACGCCGCATGATTGCGCGCGTATTGGGATTAGGCCAACGCCATATCAGCAGCATCATGACATCGCGCCACGATATTGAGCATATCGACCTGAGTGAAGATCCTGCGGCCATCATGGCGAAGCTGGACAGCAATCAGCATACGCGCATTCTGGTGACGGAACGGGGGCAGGATCCACTCGGCGTGGTGCACGTCATTGATCTGCTGCATCAGTCTTTACACAGCAACCAGCTGGATTTGCGCGCGCTGATACGCCAGCCGCTGATTTTCCCTGAACGATTGACGTTATTGCAGGCGCTGGAGCAGTTCCGCCACGCCAGAACCCACTTCGCCTTTGTAGTGGATGAGTTCGGTTCCGTGGAAGGGGTGGTGACGCTGAGCGATCTGATGGAGACCATTGCGGGCAATCTGCCCAATGAAGGCGAAGAGATTGATGCACGCTATGACATTCAACCGCTCCCGCACGGAGGTTGGGTGGCTAACGGTCATATCCCGCTGGAGGATTTAGCCGCCTATGTGCGTCTGCCGCTGGATGAAAAAGGCAATTACCATACGCTGGCGGGTTTCCTGATGGACAGTTTGCAGCATGTGCCTGAAGAGGGTGAAGAGTTGCAGGTGGGAGATTATTTGTTAAGAACGTTGCAGGTCGAAAATCATCGGGTGCAGAAGGTGGAGATTGTGCCAGGTTCAGATACCGCGCAATAAATTGCGCCGCTACGGTACGAGCATCATTTGTGTAGCGGCGCGATTTATCGCGCGGTAGTGCACAATTTCGTAGGGTGCGCATTTATGCGCACCAGGTATTACGGCTGTTTCGCTGGCTGCTGGCGGTCAAGCCACTCGTTCAAACGCGACTTCGCTTCGCTCTGCAACTGCTGACGCACCACATCGTCCACTGGCAATGAATACTGCAAATTATTCCAGCCGCCGTACATACGCAGCGGAATGGTTTGCGAGTTCAACAGACCGGCCAGCTTGTCGTCACCTTTCCAGCCGCGCAGCATCATATTAATGGTCACGTCGAGTTGTTGGTTCACGACATCAATACTGCCCTTGGTCTGCACCGCCAGTCGGCTACTGCCACCCTGCAGGTCCGGCATGACAATTTTCCCCTGCTGCAAGCTAATACGTCCGCTCAGTTGCTGAATGCCCTGATCGTCCGGTTCATCATTACTCACGCGATTGCTGACGCGCGACACTGCGCGGCGCACCATCTGCTGCAAATTCAACTGCGACAGTTGCAGGTTGGTGGCTTCCATTTCCGCACTGCCCTGCCAGTTACGTTTGGCTTCCTCCACGCTTAAGCCCGCGCCACTGAGATTGCCCTTCATTGAGACCGTGCCTTGCAGGCTCTCAGGTAACTCTAAGGCTTTCATCAGCGGTGCTATGCTGATGTTCTCAATTTCTGGCTGTAACGCGACCTGCGTCACCGGTTGGCGAATATCCACTGAGCCAGGCAAAGAGAAATGACCGTCGCCGATTTTGCCCTGCAGCTTACTCAGCGTCATCAGACCTTCCTGATTGCTGGCATCAATTTGCAGGTTCGTCAGCGTCAGCCCACGCCATACGCCGCTGTCCGCATTGAGACTCAGAGTCAGATCCATCAAATTCAGCGGGGAATCCGCATTTTCCCGGTTGCGCGGCTCGGCAATAACCGGCGTGCGGATCACGCTGGCGTGCTGCGCCGTGCTGTTATCGCTGGCTGGCGCGCTGGCCATCAGGTTGTCGAGATTTAATGTGGTGGCATGCAGCGCCAGGTTAAGCTGTTGTGGCAGGGTTAAGCGCCCTTCTGCCGAACCATCCAGCGTGCTGTCGTTGGCCGTCAGTTGCATCTTCTGCATTGAAAACTGCTGCTTATCACCGTTCCATTCTCCCTGCCCGCTCAGCGTACCTTTGATGCCCTGCGGTGGCAGATTGGCGCCATCCAGCGTGTAATCCAGCTCATCTAGCTGGCCCACTAACCGATGTGGATACTGCGCCACATTCATCTGGCCTTTGAGATTGACGCTGACGTTACGCTGATTACGCGAAATACGCGTGGCAAGTTCAATGCTGGCGTTTTTGCTGGCATCCTGATCGAGATTCAGATTGAGATTGCGGAAGTTGTACTCTTCACCGCCCGGTTGCTGCCAGATGAGCAGACTGTCGGCGACGCGAAGTTTTGCGATATCAAATGACCAACCATTTGTGCCCGTACTCACCGGTTCCGCGTCACGCGGCCCCACCGGAGAGCCACTGATTTTTTGCGGAGCACTATCCGGCGTGGCACGAATCACGGCATTCTTCAGCATCACCTGGCTGACGCTCAACTGATGTGACAACAGCGGCCAGAGGTTCACATCCAGCCGCATGTTTTCTGCGGTGACCATCGGCTGGCTGGCGCCCGGTGCGGTCAGGCTCATGCGTCCGGCGAGGATACTGAGTTGCGGCCAGACGTGCCAGCGCAGATCGCCGCTTACTTCAAGCTGATAACCGCTGCGCTGCTGTACCTGTTGCACCATATAGGTACGAAAGTCGTTGGGATTGACCAGCAACACCAGTGCCGTCATGCCCGCGACCACCACCACTAACAGGATGGCCAGCGTCGTTATCAGTCTCTTCATAATCCCTCAGTTACCGTGTTACTTCGAACTGCAGCAGCCTTGGCTGCGCACTATCAGTCTTTGTCGATACGGCTCGCGTCTGCGCCCTGCTGACCACGATATTTTGCATCTTCGCGGCGGTTATACGGACGTGCAGCCGGGCCAGACAGCGGCTCAAAGCTCAAAGCACCAATCAACATGCCTGGACGTAATGCCAGGGGGAGCTTACCGGAATTGTAGAACTCGAGGACGATGCGCCCCTGCCAGCCGGGATCGATACGGTGCGCGGTGACATGCACCATCAGGCCCAGACGAGCCAGTGAAGAACGTCCATCCAGCCAGCCCACTAAGTCATCTGGAATCGTCACCGACTCCAGCGTGACCGCCAGCGCCAACTCACCGGGGTGCAAGAAGAAGGCTTCGCCTTCCGGCAGCACGATTTCGTCGCTCATCACACGATCCAAAGCCGCACTGACTTCGTGTTTTGGACCACTCAAATCGATAAAGGGTGCCGTATGACCACTAAAGGTACGGAACTGGTTGCCAAGGCGCACATCCACGGTGGCACCATTAATGCGTTCCACGGGTGGGCGTGGTTCAATGGCTAATTTACCGTTGTCGAGCCACGCTTCAATATCGCGATCGCACAATCTCATCGCTGGTACTCCATGATTTAAGTGTAGCGAAAGGTCACCACTGTTGTGACAACCTTAGCGCGTCACGTCCATATCCGGACAGAGTGAATTAAAGATACTGGTTGATTTTTGCCTTGAGGATATCGATGGCGATGCGGTTTTTCCCGCCGCGCGGCACGATAATGTCAGCGTACTGCTTCGAAGGCTCAATAAATTGCAGGAACATCGGACGCACGGTTTTCTGGTACTGGCTCATGACCGAGTCCATCGAGCGACCGCGCTCATTGACGTCACGCTTCATACGGCGCATCAGGCAGATATCCAGCGGCGTATCCACGAAAATCGAGAAGTTCATCTCCTGACGCAGGCGCGAATCCGTTAACAGCAGAATCCCTTCAAGGATAATGACTTTTTTAGGCTTGAGGTGAATGCAGTCGCTGGTGCGGGTATGTTCAACATAGCTGTAAACCGGCAACTCAATGTCCTGCCCTGCCTTTAAAGCACGCAGGTGCTGCAACAGCAGGTCGTGATCCATCGCGCTCGGATGGTCATAGTTGGTTTTCACCCTCTCTTCCATGGTGAGGTGGCTCTGATCTTTATAGTAGGCATCTTCGGGGATGACACCGATATGCTCGTCACCGACCTGGTCACGGATTTCACGATAGAGCGTGCTGGCAATAAGACTTTTTCCGGATGCGGATGCACCTGCAATGCCAACGATCACGCACTGATGAGACTTGTCAGTCATACTTTTTTAAGACCTGATAACTGGAGCCAATTGGAGCCGAAACGACAATGGGCCGATTGAGAGGGTTAGTTGGCGGCAATTATAGGTATTTCACCGGTTTGATGCCAGAGAAATGGACCCAAGGCTTTTCAGAATATCCCCTTTTGCAGCCAGACAGATAATCGATACACTGTTCATCTGCCTGTGCTCTGTCCAGCGCAGGTTGACCGAACGTAGCCACAAGGAAATGTATGAGCTGGAAAACCCTGACCTATTTTGGTGACAGCATGCTGTTGATCCCCACTGCGGTGATCATCGCGCTGATACTGCCCTGGAAAAGCGACAACCGCCAAACCGTGTGGTATTGGCTGCTGGCCTTTGGTCTGGCGGGTTTGCTGGTCAGCATCTCAAAAATCCTGTTTCTCGGCTTTGGCATTGGTAGCGCCAGATTTAACTTCACCGGTTTCAGCGGACACAGTGCCATGTCAGCGACACTCTGGCCGGTGATGATGTGGCTGGTCTCCGGCCGCTTCCCTGCTTTTTGGCGTACCGTCACCATTGGTGTGGGATATCTTATCCCGATGATGGTGGGCTTCTCGCGCCTGGTCATCCATGCTCACTCCTTTAGCGAAGTGTTAACCGGCCTGATGCTGGGCTTCACCTTGAGCAGCGCCTTCCTGGTCACTCAACGCCGCACAGCGCTAAAAGGGTTTAGTCTGGCGCAAGTGTGTGTGGCGTTATTAGTGCCAGTGGTATTAATGGGCCATGGCCGCGTTGCCACCACGCAGCAATTTCTCGAACGTTTTTCCGCCAATCTCGCCGGTTTAGAAAAGCCCTTCACCCGCGCGGATCTTTACCGCCAGTGACCGGGTTCACAAGGGCCAGTCAATCGTTTGAATAGCGACTAAATTTGATTTCTGCGCAGACATCTTATGCAGATGTGCTAGCATGCAAAGCAGAGATTGAATGGCGCATTTTTCGTCGTATAACGGATGCGCGAAGCTGGATTCGTGCATGACCCTTGAGATATTGACCTCACAGGATAGACCGCAAAGAAATTGGCTCAACGCCTTATTGCTGGGTGCTTTAGCCTTTTTGCTGACGTTGTTTTGTCTGGAACTGATTGTCGTCAGTGGGCGTATTTCCCCGCTCTGGTATTCCACGGCTTTAATGACCGTGGTGGTGTTTCGTGCTCCCTCCAAACGTGTTCCCTTACTGCTGCTGAGCTGTGTCATTGGCACGTCATTAGCTAACTTGCTGGTGATTGGACCCGCGTTCAGCAACCTTAAATTTGCCATTTTAAACATGGTGCAGGGTGTGCTCGCTGGCCTGATGCTGCGCGCACTGCTCGATCGCAAAGCCCCGCTGAACTCTTTGCTCGACTGGGTGCGTTTTGCCTTGTGCGCGGGCTTGATTGCCCCACTGATCGGGGGAGTGCTGGCGCTGTGGATGCTGCACGTGGGTCATAAAGCGTCACTGCCGTTCTTTTCCACCTGGGTGATTTCAGAAATCATCGGCGTGCTGGCATTTGGCCCCGTGCTATTACTGTGGCCCAACAAGCCATTGCGCCAGTTGATTACTCCCGGCCGCCAGTTGGAAACCTTACTGACGCTGATCTTCACGCTTTTCGCCAGCTATCTTTCACTGCGTTTCCTGCCGTGGCCCTTTACCTTTATTGTCGTGATCCTGTTCTGGTGCGCAGTGCGATTGCCGAAATTCGAGGCATTCCTGCTGTTCTTCCTGAATGCCAGTTTTATCTCTATTCTGCTGGCTTTTGGCTGGGTGAACCTGGTACAAACGGGTTTATTGCTCGGCCAGGTCAGCACCTGGTTACCTTTCTTGCTGGTGCTGCTGCCCAGCCATGTCATGGCGCTGGTGATGGATGCCTTCCAGCGTGAAAAACACCATATCAGCGAAAGTGAAACCCGCTTCCGTAACGCCATGGAATATTCGGCGATTGGTATGGCGTTGGTGTCGCCCAGCGGCGGCTGGCAGCAGGTCAACCAATCATTGTGTCAAACACTGGGCTATCCCGCTGACGAGTTAAAGAAACTGACGTTCCAGCAAATCACCCATCCCGACGACCTTAATATCGACTTACAACAGTTAGAGCGGCTCGTGGCGGGAGAAATCCTGACCTACACCATGGAGAAGCGCTATTTCCGCCGGGATGGGGAGATTGTCTGGGCGCGTTTAACGGTTTCGATGGTCAGTGACGCCAATTCACAACCGCTCTATTTCATCGCCCAGATCATCGATATTTCGGAACTGAAACAGAGTGAGCAAGTTAATCGGCGCTTGATGGAACGCATCACGCTGGCCAACGAAGCGGGCGGAATTGGCGTGTGGGAATGGAATCTGCTGAATGGCGAAATGCTGTGGGATAAGCGCATGTATGAGTTGTTCGCGCTAGGCCCCCATCAGACCCCGACTTACGACCTTTGGTTGCATTTGTTGGAACCCGCCGAGCGTGAATCTGCTGCTCTGACTGTCCAGCAGGCGATTGAGCGCCGTACAGCGTTTCATCTGGAGTATCGCGTGAACCTGCCTACTGGTCCGCGTTATATCCGCACCGAGGCCAACCGTATTCTGAGCCAGGATGGGCAGATAGAGCGCATGCTTGGCATCTGTCAGGACATCACCTCGTTGCGCGCGTTGAATGAAGCGCTGTTCCAGGAAAAAGAGCGCATGGCGATCACCCTGGATTCGATTGGTGAAGCGGTAATCAGCACCGATGATGAAATGCGCGTGACCTTTATGAACCCGGTGGCTGAAACCCTGAGTGGCTGGACGCAGAGTAAAGCGGCGGGCATCCCGATTACTGATCTGTTAAATATCACGCGCGGGGTACAGGGACCGCGCGTGGAGAATCTGCTGCTTTGCACCCTGCCCGATGAAAAAACCTCGCCTGACCTGGAAGAGGAGTTGGTGCTGCATACGCCGGATGGCGCACAAGTAGAAATCCACTACAGCATCACCCCGCTGAAAACCCTGACCGGTGCCAGCATTGGCGCGGTGATGGTTATCCAGGATGTCAGTGAATCGCGCAGAATGATGAAGCGACTGAGTTACAGCGCGTCACACGATATGCTCACCCGTCTGCCAAACCGCCACAGCTTCGAACAACGGCTCAAGCGGCTGGTAAATGATGCCGCAGCGAATAAAAACCAGCACGTGTTGGTGTTTATCGATCTGGATAAGTTTAAAGCTGTCAACGACAGCGCCGGGCACGCCGCGGGAGATGCCTTGCTGCGTGAACTGGCGGATCTGATGCAAAAGTATTTGCGCAGCAGCGATGTTCTGGCGCGTCTCGGTGGCGATGAGTTTGGTGTGTTACTGCCTAACAGCGATGTCGATCAGATGCGCGATGTGGTGCAACGCATTGTTTCTGCCGTCAATGACTTCACCTTTATCTGGCATGAACAGCCTTATCACGTGGGTGCCAGCGCCGGTGTGACGCAGATTGATCAGCACAACTGCATCAGTAATGTGGTGATGTCGCAGGCCGATGTCGCCTGCTATAGCGCAAAACACGCGGGACGTGGTCAATATCACGTTTACCAGGAAGTGCAGATGTAATCACCACCTGCTTATTGCCAGCCCGCGCTGGCTGCGCTAAAGTCGCCCCCTTTTTTTCTGGCATGGGGGATCATTATGTTTATCGGATTCGATTACGGCACGGCTAACTGTTCTATCGCAGTGAGCGATAACGGCACACCGCGCCTGCTGACACTGGAGAAGGGTCAGCGCCTGCTTCCCTCCATGATTTGTGCGCCCACGCGCGAAGCGATCAGCGAATGGCTGCATCGTCATCATCAGGTGCCGACACCGGACAGTGAAGGCACGGCGCTGTTGCAACGCGCGCTGCGTTTCAACCGTGAAGAAGATATCGAGGTCACGCCGGGTAGCGTGCAGTTCGGCATCACCGCACTGCAACAATATATGGTTGACCCTGAAGACGTGTGGTTTGTGAAATCACCAAAGTCCTTCCTTGGTGCCAACGGTCTCAAGCCGCAGCAAATTGCTTTCTTTGAGGATTTAGTGTGCGCCATGATGCTGCACATCCGCCAGCAGGGTGAAACCCAGCTTGACCGCCCGATTGAGCAGGCGGTGATTGGTCGCCCGATTAACTTCCAGGGCTTAGGTGGCGAAGACGCCAACCAGCAGGCACAGGGGATTTTGCTGCGTGCCGCGAAACGTGCGGGCTTCCGTGACGTTGAATTCCAGTTTGAACCGGTGGCTGCAGGGCTGGATTTTGAAGCCACGCTGGAGAAAGAGACACGCGTGCTGGTGGTCGACATCGGCGGCGGTACCACAGACTGCTCGATGCTGTTGATGGGACCAGAATGGCGCAATAAAACCGATCGTCGTGAGAGTTTATTAGGTCACAGCGGCTGCCGCGTAGGCGGAAACGATCTGGATATTATCCTGGCGTTCAAAACCCTGATGCCGCTGCTGGGTCTAGGCGGCAATACGCAAAAAGGCACCGCCCTGCCCGCGCTCCCCTGGTGGAATGCGGTGGCGATTAACGATGTTCCGGCGCAGAGCGATTTTTATTCAGCGGCAAGCGGCAAACTGTTGCGCGACCTGATTCGTGATGCCGAAGAAGCGGATAAAGTGGCACACCTGCTTAAGGTATGGCAGCAGAAGCTGAGCTATCGTTTAGTGCGTGCAGCGGAAGAGAGCAAAATCGCCCTGTCTGAACAGAATGAGACCGATGCGTCGCTGGCGTTTATTGCGCAATCTTTGCAGGCTGAAATCAGCGCCGCACAGTTGGAAGAAGCCATCAATCAGCCGCTGGAGCGTATTCTGGAGCAGGTTCATCTGGCTCTGGCGACATGCGAAACCAAACCTGAAGTGATTTATCTGACAGGCGGCAGCGCGCGTTCTCCGGTGCTGCGAGCGGCACTGCAACAGGCGCTTCCGGATACACCTATTGCCGGTGGCGATGATTTTGGATCGGTCACCGCCGGTCTGGCGCGCTGGGCCGAGGTGATGTTCCGTTGATAAATCCGGTGCGCACGCTCGTCGTAAGGTCACCCTTCATGGCGTAATGTTCGTCAGTTAAGAACTCAGGCTGCTTATTGATAAGTGGCCTTTTTTTTCTGTGCGGGCTCTGCCGCCACT
This sequence comes from Pantoea sp. CFCC18177, assembly GCF_059412425.1. NCBI lineage: Bacteria > Pseudomonadati > Pseudomonadota > Gammaproteobacteria > Enterobacterales > Erwiniaceae > Pantoea > Pantoea sp. CFCC18177. The sequence continues at coordinate 17,131 of NZ_JBNBPL010000020.1, read as the reverse complement.
ACTGCCCCCTCTGGGCCGTCCTCGCGCCGCTAAAGCGGTGCCTTCGACTTCCACGTCGTGCCGGACGGACCGTTCGCGGATGACCATCCATGGTCGGCCGCGAACTGCCCCACGCCTCCCCGCGTGGGGCTCCTGGCCCAACGTAAAAGTCTAAGCGCTGCGGATAACCCTGAGGGGGCAGCAGAGGCGTCAGAGCTTCAGGCAATGTGCCCTTTTTGACAACGCGCACTGAAGCTAATGAGCCGGCTGGGGCCGCACCGGGGCAGGCATCCGCAGCGCTGAACGGCGTGAGTATGCCAGGAGAGCCCGCAGGACGCGGGCGAAGGTGGCGCTGGAACATGGATGTTCCATCGGCACCGGTCCGTAAGGCAGACGAATGAAGTGAAGGTACCGCGTAGCGGCGTGAGGACCGCCTGCCCCGGTGCGGCTCCAGACGGCGTTATCGTCAGTCGCTTAACTAATGAGCATTACGCCATTCATGGCGCCCCGTCATAAAAAAGGCGGCCCACCTGGCCGCCATTTTTGTTTGCATCCGCGAATCAGAAATTAATATTCGCTGCGATGCCGCCAACAAAGGCGTCTTTCACTTCACTGACGGCACCCGGTGCCACCACATACTGCAGGTTAGGACGCAGTTGCAGCCATTTGGTCAGCTGAGCGTTGTAGTAAATCTCGTAGTTGTACTCTGAACCATCCTGAATCGGCAGATAGGTTGGGCTATTAAAGTCCGTTTCACCGTTAGCGTTGTTCTGTTCACGTAGCGAGCGAGTATAGGCGCTGTTGACATGAATACGTGCGGCACCCACACCAATTTCATCCTGTGGACGCGCATCAAACGGCCCTTTCCAGGTAAAGCTGATGGACTGGTAGTTATCGGTTTTCGAGGTTTTATGATCGTTCATGACTGCCTGAACAGTCACACCCAAGCCACGACTGGCATCGCCACCCTGCGCGGTCAACTGCTGTTGTAACAGCACATAGCCGCCGTAGGCGTGATCCTGGCTCTGGTAAGCACCATTACTCCAACTACCGTAGTTATCGCTGTTTGCTGACGAGTAGTAATAACCAATACGGTAATTACCCGGCAGTTTGTCCGCGCCGAAGGTCGGTTTCCAGCCCAGTTCCACTGGCACCATGTTGCCTTCGGAATTGCTGGTGTCGAGGCGGAAACCATCGCCGCGATCATAGTTCGAACTGTTCTGGTTATAGAAGCCGACCTGGAAGAACACTTCAGGCGTGATGTTGATTTTTACGCGACCGCCCCACTGGGAAACCGGCCAGTTGAACCAACGGTCACCTCGCCAGTTACCGGCCTGGCCACTACCAAATGCCAGGTTCTGGAACTTACTGTCAAAGTTATCGAAGTCTTCACCGACGGTAACGCGACCGGCTTTCAGGTCGACCACATCGTTGAATAGACCTTTACGCAACCAGAATTGCGTCAGGCGCCAAGTTTGCCCACGTCCATACACTTCCTGCACGGATGAGAGCATGCCGGTACGACGGTCAGCCACCTGATCGGAGATGTTCTGGCCATTACGGTCGGTAATGGTCATCTGGAACTCGGCATCCTGCCAGTTCAGCAGTTTTTCCAGGTCAAAGTTTGCGCCAAACGCCCACTGGTCGCTGTAACGCATAGAGGTGTTGGTATCCGCGCCACCGCCAAGGTTAGAGGCGCTTTCCATGGTGTAGTTGACGTCGAATTTAATCCCGTCATTCTCCAGCTGCGTTCGGTAACCACCCCAGTCACCAAACATGTACGGTGAGTCAGCGCTGAATGCATCGGCGGCCATCGCAGATGCACTCAGCATCGCAAACATCAGGGTTCCCGCTGCCAGGCGGGGCATATGCTGCACTGCTTTTTTTCTGTTCATGATCATTATTCTTTTGTGAGTTACTGGAAAGGATCGAACAGAGGATAGTGCTGGGGATATGTCAATTTTTGCAAATATGTGCGCAGTGAAAGAACAGCTGATAGTTAATTAACGCAATTGTGACAATGGTCTATGAATGAATATCTTTTTACAAAAATGGCATTTTTTGCATGGCAAAAAAAGAAAGATAAGGTGGGGCACCGCAGCGCCCCAGGCTTCTCTAGGCTTTGCTGGCACTGGCCAGTTCTTCGATTTCTTGCTTACTCAGCTGTAGCTCGGTGGCTTTTACCAGTTCATCAATCTGTTGCAGCGACGTGGCGCTGACAATCGGCGCGGTGATGCTCGGACGCGCGATTTGCCATGCCAGTGCAACCTGAGTGGCCGAGGCGTCATGTGAAGCCGCTACATCTTCCAGCGCTTCAATAATGCGGGAGCCGCGCTCATTGAGATACTTCTCGACAATGCCCTGCCCGCGCTTACTCTTGCTGGCATCAGAGGGCTTTTTGTATTTACCGCTCAGGAAACCGCTGGCAAGCGAGTAATAGTTGATCACGCCCAAACCATTTTTCACCGCCACCTGCTCAAGACCGCTTTCGTACTCCTGACGGTCATAGAGGTTGTATTCTGGTTGCAAGGTTTCGTAGCGTGCCAGTCCCTCTTTCTTACTGATATCCAAGGCTTCCTGCAGACGTTTAGCGTTGTAATTTGAAGCACCAATCGCACGCACCTTGCCTTCCTTGATCAGCGAATCGAAGGCCTTTAAGGTCTCCACCAGCGGCGTATCCTGATCGTCGCGATGCGCCTGATAGAGATCAATGACATCGGTTTGCAGACGGCGCAGCGAATCTTCCACCGCCTGGCGAATGTATGCCGGTTTTAATCCGGTTTTCTCAGGGGACAATTCCATGCCGACTTTGGTGGCCAGCACGATGCTGTCGCGCTTGCCGCTTTTCTTCAGCCATTTACCAATAATGGTTTCGGATTCGCCCCCTTCATTACCCGGTGCCCAGCGCGAGTAGACATCTGCCGTGTCGATAAAGAACAACCCTTTCTCCACCAGCGCATCCAGCAGCGAAAACGAGGTCTTCTCGTCCACTGTCCAGCCAAAAACGTTGCCGCCAAAAGTGAGAAGCGGAACCTGAATACCACTATCGCCAAGCTGACGGGTTTTCTGTTGACTCATTTTGTTCTCCTTATTGAAACGAGACAGGACTGTCTTTGAGCTTAGCAAAGGAAATCGCTGCGCTTATGCGTTTTCCTGCCAAAATGTTTACGTAATATGAATACTTAGCGCGCGCAGGACGATATTCTTAATTCCTTCAATTTTTGCCCGGCACGGGCGACTACAATCATTTCGTTTGCGAAACGGTTATTTTGCTTTCGCATGTGGGGAAAACGAAACCGCTGGAGAGCAACTTAGCCATGAGCAGCCGATTAAAAAAAAGTCTGATAACCGTTGTCGTGATTGCCGCACTGGCCGGCGGATATTACTGGTGGCAGCATCCAGCAGAGCCGAGTAAGCAACCGCAGGCCGAGGGGCAACAGCATCATGGACGCGGCGCAGGCGGTGCGGGACGTCGCCCGCTAGCGCCGGTTCAGGCCTCTGCGGCAACCACTCAGAGCGTGCCCTACTATCTCAGCGGTCTCGGCACCGTTACCGCCGCGAATACCGTCACGGTGCGAAGCCGCGTTGACGGGCAATTGATGGCGCTGCACTTCCAGGAGGGGCAGCAGGTGGTGGCGGGCGCACTGCTGGCCGAGATCGATCCACGACCTTATCAGGTGGCCTTAATCCAGGCGCAGGGCCAGTTAGCAAAAGACCAGGCAACACTCGCCAATGCGCGACGCGATCTCAGCCGCTATGAAAAACTGGCGAAAACCTCCTTAGTCTCGCAGCAGGAACTGGATACTCAGCGTTCGCTGGTGAGTGAAACCCTCGGCACCATTAAGGCCGATGAAGGCAACGTCGCCAGCGCCCAGCTCAATCTCACCTACAGCCGCATCACCGCACCAATTTCCGGTCGTGTCGGGCTGAAACAGGTCGACGTGGGCAACTACATCACCTCTGGCGATACCACCGGTTTGGTGGTGATCACTGAAACGCACCCGATCGACGTGGTCTTTAGCGTCGCCGAAAACAACATCAGCCAGATCCTGAAGGCGCAGAAAAGCGGCCAGCCGTTGATTGTCGAAGCCTGGGATCGCAGCAACAAAACCCTGCTCACCAGCGGCAGCCTGCTCAGTCTGGATAACCAGATTGACGCCACCACCGGCACCATCAAACTCAAAGCCCGCTTCACTAATGAAGATGACACGCTGTTCCCTAACCAGTTTGTCAATGCGCGGCTGAAAGTCGATACGTTGCAGGATGCGGTGGTGATCCCCACTGCAGCCTTGCAGATGAGCAATGACGGGCACTTTGTCTGGGTAGTGAACAGCGAAAACAAAGTGAGTAAAAAACGCGTCACCGCCGGATTACAAGACAGCCAGAAAGTGGTGATCAGTGCCGGATTGGAAGCGGGTGACCGCGTGGTGACGGATGGCCTCGACCGCCTGACGGAAGGGGCAACGGTTGAAGTGGTATCGCCGCAAAGCACCGCCACGCACAGCACCCGCGCGGCCCAGCCTGCCCGTGGAGAGCGTCAATAATGCAGGTGATGCCTCCAGACAGTAGCGGCGGACCCTCTCGCCAGTTTATTCTGCGCCCGGTGGCGACCACGCTATTGATGATCGCCATTCTGCTGGCAGGCGTGCTCGGCTACCGTTTTCTGCCAGTGTCCGCGCTGCCCGAAGTGGATTACCCCACGATTCAGGTGGTGACGCTCTATCCGGGTGCCAGCCCGGATGTGGTGACCTCCTCAATCACCGCCCCACTGGAGCGTCAGTTTGGTCAGATGTCGGGGCTGAAACAGATGGCGTCACAAAGCTCCGGTGGCGCTTCCGTCGTGACTCTGCAGTTCCAACTGACGCTCTCCTTGGATGTCGCCGAGCAAGAGGTGCAGGCGGCCATCAACTCCGCCACCAATCTGCTGCCGAGCGATCTGCCAAACCCGCCGGTCTACAGCAAAGTTAACCCCGCCGATCCGCCGATCATGACGCTGGCGGTCACCACCACCAGCATGCCGTTGACGCAAGTGCAGGACATGGTGGAAACCCGCGTGGCACAGAAGATTTCCCAGGTTTCCGGTGTCGGACTGGTGACGTTATCGGGTGGGCAACGCCCAGCGGTACGGGTCAAAATGAACACTCAGGCGCTGGCCGCACTCGGCTTAACCAGTGAAACGGTGCGCACCGCGATTACCAATGCCAACGTCAATTCCGCCAAAGGCAGTCTTGATGGCCCAACGCGCTCGATTACGCTGGCCGCCAATGACCAGATGACCTCGGTAGAGGATTACCGCAAGCTGATCATCAGCTATAACAATGGCGCACCAGTGCGACTGGGTGATGTCGCCACTATCGAACAGGGTGCGGAAAACAGTTGGTTGGGTGCGTGGGCCAACCGCCAGCCTGCCATTGTGCTCAATGTGCAGCGCCAGCCGGGTGCCAATATCATCGCCACCGCCGACAGTATTCGTGCGCTGCTGCCTTCGCTCACCGCAACGCTACCGAAATCGGTGGATGTGAAACTGCTTACCGACCGCACCACCAACATCCGTGCTTCGGTGGCGGATACCCAACACGAATTGATGCTGGCGATTGGGCTGGTGGTGATGATCATCTACCTGTTCCTGCGTAACGTCCCCGCCACCATTATTCCGGCGGTGGCTGTGCCGCTGTCGCTGGTGGGCACCTTTGCCGCCATGTATTTCCTCGGGTTCTCGATCAACAACCTGACGTTAATGGCGTTGACCATTGCTACAGGCTTTGTGGTGGATGACGCCATCGTGGTGATCGAGAACATCTCGCGGTATATCGAAAAAGGCGAGAAGCCGATGACGGCAGCCCTCAAAGGCGCAGGCGAAATCGGTTTTACCATCATCTCACTCACCTTCTCGTTAATCGCGGTGTTGATCCCGCTGCTGTTTATGGGCGATGTTATTGGTCGCCTGTTCCGCGAATTTGCCGTGACGCTGGCGGTAGCGATTCTGATCTCGGCGGTGGTGTCACTGACGCTGACACCGATGATGTGCGCGCGCATGTTGAGTGCAGAATCGCTGCGCAAGCAGAACCGCTTCTCGCGAGCCAGTGAAGCGATGTTTGATCGGGTGATTGCCGGTTATGGTCGCTGGCTGACGCGTGTGTTGCAGCATCCGTGGCTGACCTTATCCGTCGCCTTTGGTACGCTGCTGCTCACGGTGCTGCTGTGGATCGTTATCCCGAAAGGCTTCTTCCCGCAGCAGGACAACGGCATTATTCAGGGCACCTTACAGGCACCCCAATCGGTGTCGTACACCAGCATGGCGCAGCGCACCCGTGATGTGGCCTCGGTCATCATGAAAGATCCGGCGGTGCAGAGCCTGACGTCGTTTGTCGGTGTCGATGGCACCAACGCGGCGCTGAACAGCGCACGCTTGCAGATCAACCTTAAACCGCTGAGTGAGCGTGACGATCGTATTCCTGCGGTGCAAAAACGGCTGCAACAGGAGATCGATAAAGTGCCCGGCGTCTCGCTGTGGTTGCAGCCGGTGCAGGATTTAACCATTGAAACCCAGGCCAGCCGCACGCCCTATCAGTTCACGCTACAATCCGGCTCGCTGGAATCGCTGAGCACCTGGGTGCCGAAACTGCTGGCGCAATTAAATACCTTGCCAGAACTGCGCGATGTCAGCAGTGACTGGCAGGATCAAGGGCTCGAAGCCTTTATCCGCGTGGATCGCGACAGCGCCAGCCGCCTCGGCATTACCATGGCGGATGTGGATAACGCACTGTATAACGCCTTTGGGCAACGCTTGATCTCCACCATTTACACTCAAGCCAACCAGTATCGCGTGGTGTTGGAGCAGAACAGTGAGGCAACGCCGGGGCTGGCCAGTCTCGACGGCATTCGCCTCGCCAGCAGTGCAGGCGGCAGCGTGCCGCTCAGCGCCATTGCGCAGGTTGAGGAGCGTAATGCGGCGTTAAGTATCAATCATCTCGATCAGTTCCCCTCCGCCACTTTCTCGTTTGACGTGGCCGAAGGCTATTCGCTGGGTGAAGCGGTGAAAGCCATCAGCGCAGCGGAAGATGAGGTGGGCATGCCCGCCGAGATGATGACGCAGTTCCAGGGCAGCACGCTGGCCTTTGAAGCCGCGCTTACCAGCACGGTGTGGCTGATTATCGCCGCTGTAGTGGCGATGTATATCGTGCTCGGCGTGCTGTACGAAAGCTTTATTCATCCGATCACTATTCTCTCCACGCTGCCCACCGCGGGCGTTGGCGCGCTGCTGGCGCTGATGTTGAGCGGCAACGAGTTGGATATCATCGCCATCATCGGCATTATTTTGCTGATTGGTATCGTGAAGAAAAACGCCATCATGATGATCGACTTTGCGCTGGCCGCAGAGCGAGAACAAGGCATGGCACCGCGTGAGGCGATTTATCAGGCGTGTTTATTGCGCTTCCGCCCGATTCTGATGACTACCCTGGCCGCGCTGCTCGGCGCTCTGCCGCTGATGTTGAGTGCCGGCGTTGGCGCGGAGTTACGGCGTCCGCTGGGGATTGCCATGGTCGGTGGGCTGGTACTGAGCCAGGTACTGACGCTGTTCACCACGCCGGTGATCTATCTGCTGTTTGATCGTCTGGCTCACGCCACGCGCCGTCGCTTTAAGCGCTCGGAGGCGCAGCCGTGAAGTTCTTCGCGCTGTTTATCCATCGCCCGGTAGCGACCACGCTACTGACGCTGGCGATAGCGCTGGCCGGGATTCTTGGCTTCCGCTTGCTGCCGGTGGCACCGCTGCCGCAACTCGATTTCCCGGTGATCGTTATCACCGCCTCACTGCCCGGTGCGTCACCTGAGACCATGGCTGCTTCAGTGGCTACGCCGCTGGAACGTTCGCTTGGCCGTATCGCCGGGGTCAGTGAGATGACCTCCACCAGCTCACTCGGCAGCACGCGAGTGATTTTGGTGTTCGACTTCGATCGTGACATCAACGGTGCCGCGCGTGACGTGCAAGCCGCGATTAACGCCGCGCAAAGCCTGCTGCCCACCGGCATGCCGAGCCGCCCAACCTATCGCAAAGCGAACCCGTCCGATGCACCGATCATGATCCTGACGCTGACCTCGGATATTTATAATCCCGGTCAGCTTTATGATTATGCCTCAACACAGCTGGCGCAGAAGCTGTCGCAAATTCAGGGCGTGGGGGACGTTACCGTCGGCGGCAGTTCGCTGCCTGCGGTGCGTGTCGATCTCAATCCTCAGGCATTGTTCAACCAGGGCGTCTCGCTGGATGCGGTGCGTACCGCCATCAGCAACGCCAACCAGCGACGTCCTCAGGGCGCGATTGATGATGTGCAGCAGCGGTGGCAAGTACGCACCAACGATGAACTGCAAACCGCCAGCGAATACCTACCGTTAGTGGTGCATTACAACAACGGTGCCGCTGTCAGACTCAGCGATGTGGCTAATGTGCAGGACTCGGTACAGGACGTGCGCAATGCCGGGATGACTAACGGCAAGCCCGCCATCCTGTTGATTGTGCGCAAGTCGCCGGATGCTAACATCATCGAAACCGTGGATCGTATCCGCAGTGAGATGCCGCTGCTGCATGAGGTGATCCCGGCCGCCATCGATCTGCAAATTGCCCAGGACCGCTCTCCCACCATTCGTGCCTCGTTGCAGGAGGTGGAACAGTCATTAATCATCGCGGTGGCGCTGGTGATTCTGGTGGTGTTTGTGTTTCTGCGTGACTGGCGCGCCACGCTGATTCCAGCAGCGGCGGTGCCGGTTTCACTGATCGGCACCTTCGCCGCCATGTATTTGTGCGGCTTTAGCCTGAATAATTTGTCACTGATGGCGCTGACCATCGCCACTGGCTTCGTGGTCGATGATGCGATTGTGGTGCTGGAAAACATTGCGCGCCACGTTGAGGCAGGGATGAAACCGCTGCAAGCCGCGCTTACCGGCGTGCGCGAAGTGGGCTTCACCGTCTTGTCGATGAGTCTGTCGTTGATTGCCGTGTTCCTGCCGCTGCTGATGATTGGCGGCATCATTGGCCGCTTCTTCTCTGAATTTGCTATCACGCTATCAGTGGCGATCCTGATATCACTGTTTATCTCCATTACCCTGACGCCGATGATGTGCGCCTACCTGCTCAAACCCCAGGCGAAACGCAGCCAGCCGCGCACGCGTGGGTTTGCGAAGGTGATGTTAAGAGTGCAAAACGGCTACGCGCGCTCACTGGGATGGGTGCTGAATCACGCCATCTGGGTGCTGATGCTGTTGCTGGCCACGGTGGGGCTAACAGTATGGCTGTTTATCTCGATCCCGAAAACCTTTATGCCAGAACAAGATACCGGCCGTCTTAACGGCTTTATCTCGGCGGATCAGAGCATTTCATTTCAGGCGATGCGCGGCAAATTGCAGGATTTCATGAACATCATCAAGGCTGATCCGGCGGTGGATAATGTCACCGGCTTTACTGGCGGTTCACGCACTAACAGCGGCTCGATGTTCGTCTCCCTGAAGCCGCTGTCAGAGCGCAGCGAAAGCGCACAGGAAGTGATTGCCCGCCTCCGCACCAAGTTGGCGAAGGAACCCGGTGCCAACCTGTATCTCAACGCGGTGCAGGATATCCGCATCGGTGGCCGTGAATCCAACGCCAGCTATCAGTACAGCCTGCTGTCGGATAATCTCGCTGATCTGCGGGAATGGGAGCCGAAAATCCGTCAGGCGTTTGCCGCATTGCCTGAGCTGGCAGACGTTAACTCGGATCAACAGGATAACGGCAGCGAAATGGACCTGACCTATGACCGCGAAAGCATGGCGCGCTTAGGTATTGATGTGTCAGCCGCTAACGCCCTGCTCAATAACGCTTTCGGGCAACGTCAGATTTCCACCATTTATCAGCCGCTTAATCAGTACAAGGTAGTGATGGAGGTCGATCCGCGCTATACCCAGGATATCAGTGCACTGGATCAGATGTTCGTGATTAACAGTGATGGCAAGGCGATCCCGCTGAGCTGGTTTGCCAAATGGCAGCCAGCCAACGCCCCGCTGTCCGTCAATCATCAGGGCTTGTCCGCCGCGTCCACCATCTCATTCAACCTGCCGGAAGGGGTGTCGTTATCTCAGGCGTCTGACGCCATTGATCGTACCGTCACCGCACTCGGCGTGCCTTCCAGCGTGCGCGGCAGCTTTGCCGGTACGGCGCAGGTGTTCCAGCAGTCCCAATCCAACCAGCTTTACCTGATGCTGGCGGCGATTGCAGCGGTGTATATCGTGCTGGGGATTCTGTATGAAAGTTACGTGCATCCGCTGACGATCCTCTCGACCTTGCCCTCGGCGGGCGTCGGGGCGCTGCTGGCGCTGGAGCTGTTTAACACGCCTTTCAGCCTGATTGCGTTAATCGGCATTTTGCTGCTGATCGGTATCGTCAAAAAGAACGCCATTATGATGGTGGATTTCGCGCTAGAGGCGCAGCGCAACGGCAATCTTTCCGCGCGTGACGCAATTTTCCAGGCCTGCCAGCTGCGTTTCCGCCCGATTCTGATGACCACGCTGGCCGCGCTGTTTGGCGCATTGCCGTTGGTGCTGACCAGCGGTGATGGTGCGGAGCTGCGCCAACCGCTGGGTATCACCATCGCCGGCGGGCTGGTGATGAGTCAGCTGCTGACGCTGTACACCACGCCGGTGGTGTATCTGATGATGGACAAGCTGAGCCGGCGTAGAAGTAAACGTGTGTTAATCGCTGAGTAATGACCCGTAGCGGCGCAATTTATTGCGCATGTATCAGCCGCACCGCCGCTACAGATAAGCGTGATAAATCACGCCGCTACGATGGATGCGATTGATGAAATTGGTTTAACACAGGAATGGCTATGAACTCGCAAAACGCCACCGTGCGCTGGCAACTGTGGATCGTCGCTTTCGGCTTCTTTATGCAGTCGCTGGACACCACCATCGTGAACACCGCGATACCGTCCATGGCGCGCGACCTGAACGTCAGCCCACTGAATATGCATTCGGTGATTGTCTCCTATGTGCTGACGGTGGCCGTGACGCTGCCGATCAGCGGCTGGCTGGCTGACCGCTTTGGTGTGCGTAACATCTTCTTCTGCGCCATCGTGCTGTTCAGTATCGGTTCGGTGTTGTGTGCCTTTTCAACCTCGCTCGATCAATTAGTGATGGCACGCGTGGTGCAAGGCGTAGGCGGTGCCATGATGGTGCCGGTTGGGCGCTTAACGGTGATGAAAATCGTGCCGCGAGAGCAGTACATGTCGGCCATGACCTTTGTCACCACACCCGGCCAGGTCGGTCCCCTGCTCGGCCCGGCACTGGGCGGGATTCTGGTGCAGTACGCCAGCTGGCACTGGATCTTCCTGATTAATATTCCGGTCGGGATTATTGGTGCTATCGCTACCCTGACGCTGATGCCGAACTACACCATGCAGACCAAACGCTTCGATTTCCTGGGGTTTGTGCTGCTGGCGGTGGGCATGGCGACACTGACCCTGGCGCTGGACGGGCAGCGTAGCACCGGTGGCTCACCGCTGTTGCTTGGCGCACTGATTCTGGTTGGCGTGTTTTCCCTGCTGTTCTATCTGATGCATGGCCGCAACAACGACAACGCGCTGTTTAGCCTCAAGTTGTTTGACAACCGCATCTACTCTATTGGTCTGCTTGGCAGTTTTACCGGGCGTATCGGTAGCGGCATGCTTCCATTTATGACGCCGATCTTCCTGCAAGTGGGCCTCGGCTACAGCCCGTTCCACGCCGGTTTAATGATGATCCCGATGGTGCTCGGCAACATGGGTACCAAACGCGTAGTGGTGCGCATCGTTAATCTGTTTGGCTATCGCAATGCGTTGGTCGGCGCGACCGTTGCACTGGCTTTAGTGGTATTGCTGTTCCCTGTGGTGGCGTTACTGGGCTGGACATGGGCGCTGCCCGTGGTCCTGCTGCTGCAAGGCATGGTGAACGCCATCCGCTTCTCATCTATGAACACATTGACGCTTAAAGAGCTCCCGGATGATTTAGCGTCAAGCGGCAACAGCCTGTTGTCGATGATCATGCAGTTATCAATGAGTATTGGCGTCACCGTTGCCGGCTTGCTGCTTGGTGCCTTTGGGCACGGCGCGGTGACCGACAGCGCAGCCGCCCATCAAACCTTTATTTACACCTATCTGAGTATGGCCCTGGTGATTATATTGCCCGCCCTGGTGTTCTGGCGCGTACCGAAAGATGTCAGTAAAAACGTCGATCTCAGAGGCAGGAGAAAAGCATGAAGCAGCCAGTCAAACTGGGCATTGGCGCCAAGCTGTTTATGGCGATTTTTTCCACCTGCATGCTGGTGATCATCACCATGCACTGGGGCGTGCGCCTCAGCTTTGAGCATGGTTTTGTCGATTACATTAAGAAGGGCAACGAGCAGCGTCTGACGCTGCTGAGTGATGCGCTGGCCGATCAGTATGAGCAGCATGGCGACTGGGATTTTCTGCGCAACAATGACCGGTTAATTTTCACCATTTTGCGCTCGCTGGAACAAAACCCAGGCAGCAGTAACCAGCTGCCACCGCACGGTTGGCGCACCCAGTTCTGGATTATCGATCAGCAATACAAAGTGCTGTCGGGTCCACGTTCACCGGTTCCGCCGGAGGGCACGCGGCGCAATATCACCACCAGCACCGGCAAAGTGGTGGGTTGGGTGATCGCCTCGCCCGCCGAGCGCCTGACGCGCAGCACCGACATCAACTTTGATCAGCAGCAGCGGCAAACCAGCTGGATGATCGTCGCGCTTACCACCCTGCTGGCCGCACTGGTCACCTGGCTGCTGGCGCGCGGTCTACTGGCACCGGTGAAACGCCTGGTGGACGGCACCCACGAACTGGCTGCCGGGAAATTTACCGCGCGAGTGGAAGTCGGCAGCAGCGATGAGATTGGCCAACTGGCGCGTGACTTCAACCAGCTGGCGAGTTCGCTGGAGAAGAATGAGAGCAATCGTCGTGCCTTTATGGCGGATATCTCTCACGAATTACGCACGCCGCTCGCCATTATGCGGGGTGAACTGGAAGCGATGCAGGATGGCGTACGTAAAATGACGCCGGAAGCCATTACCTCGCTGCAAAGTGAAGTGGTGGTCTTGACGAAACTGGTGGACGATTTGCATCAGCTTGCCCTTTCCGATGCCGGTGCCCTCGCCTACCGCAAGCAGCCGGTGGATGTAGTGAATTTGCTGGAAGTCGTGGCTGGCAGCTTTAGCGAGCGCTATCGCAGCCGTGAGTTGGCCCTCAATCTGGCGCTGCCCCCCAAGGCTGATAGCTTTGGCGATCCCGATCGCCTGATGCAACTGTTTACCAATCTGCTGGAAAACAGCCTGCGCTACACCGATGCCGGTGGCGAAACACGTATCAGTCTGCAGCAGCAGGATAATTACTGGCAATTACGCTTTGCCGACAGCGCCCCCGGCGTGGATGCTGAACATCAGGCACAACTTTTTGAACGTTTTTTCCGTGCTGAAAACTCGCGCAATCGCGCCAGCGGCGGCTCTGGATTGGGATTAGCTATCTGTAAAAACATTGTTGAAGCACATGGCGGCAGCATTTCTGCGGATCACTCTGATTTAGGTGGACTGCAAATCACGCTAAACTTGCCGTATGTTCCTCACCAGAAATAGCTTATGAGCCCGGATAATAACGATCCCCTGATCCTTGTTGTTGAAGATGAACCCAAACTGGCGCAACTGATGATTGATTATCTGCAGGCGTCTAACTATCGCACGCACCACATTGCCGATGGCAACGAGGCGCTTAACTATGTCCAGCAATCCCCACCCGATTTGATGCTGCTGGACCTGATGCTGCCCGGTCGTGATGGCTTAACCCTGTGCCGCGAGATACGTCGCTTCTCCGAATTGCCGATCATTATGGTCACCGCGCGTATTGAAGAGATTGATCGCCTGCTCGGGTTGGAGATTGGCGCGGATGACTATATCTGTAAGCCATTCAGCCCGCGTGAGGTGGTGGCACGGGTGAAAACCATTTTGCGCCGCGTGAAGCGTTCGCCGGAGGAAGCGCAGTTAGCCTCGCATCTGCAGATCGATGAAGGTCGCTTTCAGGCCAGCTGGCGCGAACAGCAGCTGGAGCTGACGCCTGCTGAGTTCCGCCTGTTAAAGACGCTGGCACTGGAACCGGGCAAAGTGTTTTCACGCGAACAGCTGTTGAACCATCTCTATGATGATTACCGCGTGGTCACCGACCGCACCATTGATAGCCACATCAAAAATCTGCGGCGCAAGCTGGAGAACCTGGATGCCGACCAACCGTTTATTCGCGCGGTGTACGGCATGGGATATCGTTGGGAAGCGGATGTTTGCCGTCTGCTGTAGCCCTTTTCACTGATCCAGATCAATTTACTCAGGGTGCGGGCCCGCCTACAATTCCCCACCTTTTGCAGGGCCGCTTAGCGCGGCCTCTGCACCTGCCATCCGTGATGGCATGCTGACCTGACATCAGTGAGAAATCCCCCATGTTTAAACCTGAACTTCTGTCTCCAGCGGGTTCGCTGAAGAATATGCGCTATGCCTTTGCCTATGGCGCTGATGCGGTGTATGCCGGGCAACCCCGCTACAGCCTGCGCGTGCGTAATAATGAATTTACCCACGAGGTGCTGGCGAAGGGCATCGAAGAAGCCCACCAGCTCGGTAAAAAATTCTATGTGGTCGTCAACATCGCGCCGCACAACGCCAAGCTAAAAACCTTTATTCGCGATCTAACACCCGTGGTGGCCATGCAACCCGATGCCCTGATTATGTCCGATCCCGGTCTGATCATGCTGGTGCGTGAAGCCTTCCCCGAGATGCCGATCCATCTTTCGGTACAGGCCAATGCCGTTAACTGGGCGACCGTGAAGTTTTGGCAACAGATGGGGCTGACGCGGGTGATTTTGTCGCGCGAGCTGTCGCTGGATGAGATCGCGGAAATCCGCCAGCAGGTACCCGAAATGGAGATCGAGATCTTCGTCCACGGCGCATTGTGCATGGCATACTCAGGGCGCTGCCTGCTCTCTGGCTATCTGAATAAACGCGATCCCAATCAGGGAACCTGCACCAACGCCTGCCGCTGGGAATACAACGTGGAGGAAGGCAAGCAGGATGAGATCGGCAATATCGTCGGTTTCCATCAACCGGTTGCCGTTCAGGAACCGACGCTCGGGATCGGCACGACAACAGACCGCGTATTCCTGCTGGAAGAGAAAATGAAGCCCGGCGAGGTGATGAGTGCCTTTGAAGATGAGCACGGCACCTACATCATGAACTCTAAAGATCTGCGCGCGGTGGCGCACGTTGAGCGCCTGACGCAGATGGGCGTGCATTCGCTGAAAATTGAAGGGCGCACCAAATCGTTTTACTACTGCGCGCGCACTGCGCAAGTCTATCGCCGTGCCATTGATGATGCGGCGGCGGGGAAACCTTTTGATCCCGCGCTGCTGGAGACTTTAGAAGGGTTGGCGCATCGCGGCTATACCGAAGGTTTTTTACGCCGCCATACTCATGACAGTTATCAAAACTATGAGCAAGGGTTCTCGGTCTCAGAACGCCAGCAGTTTGTCGGAGAGTTTACCGGCGAACGTCGCGGTGACTGGGCGCAAATTGCCGTTAAGAACAAGTTCTTGCTGGGGGATTCGGTTGAGATAATGACACCCGAAGGCAACCTGAACTGTACGCTGGAAACCATGCAGAATGATAAAGGTGCAGCGGTGGACGTGGCGCCAGGGGATGGTCATCGGGTGTGGATCCCGGTCCCCGAAACGGTGGATCTGTCGTTTGCCCTGCTGCTGCGTAACTTCACCGATGGCAACAGCACTTACGATCCGCACGGAAAAAAGCGCACATAATGAAAAGAATGCAGCGAAGTTAGAACAGGATCACAGACCGCCGCTGCGCCTCGCTTTAGAATCCTGCCTGCTGCTAACGAGTAACAATAAACAGCAGGTAGTACCAGGAACCACCTCATTCACCCGCCCGGCTCCCCCGTGCGGGTTTTCTTTTTTCGTCGCCCGCCGATAAAGTTCCCCGCCCAGCTATGCTATAACCACTGCATCGTTTTTCGCCTCAAGGAACTGATTATGCAAAACAAACCGCTCACCCTGCTGATCCTCAATGGTAAAGGTGCTGGTAATGAAGATTTGCGCGCGGCGGTGAATACGCTGCGAGATGAAGGTTTCAATCTGGCGGTGCGTGTCACCTGGGAAAAAGGTGACGGCGACCGTTATGTTCAAGAAGCGGTAGACCTGCAAGCTGAAACCGTGGTGGCGGGCGGTGGCGATGGCACCATCAATGAAATTGCCGCGGCTCTGGCCGCCATCGACGCTGAAAAACGTCCCGCACTGGGCATTTTGCCGTTGGGTACCGCCAATGATTTTGCCACCAGCGTCGGCATTCCGCCCGAAATGGAACCGGCGCTGCGTCTTGCTGTGTTAGGCAAAGCCAGCGCAATTGATTTAGCCCGCGTCAATGGCGATCGCTACTTCATCAATATGGCGACCGGAGGTTTCGGCACACGCATTACCACCGAAACCCCGGAGAAGCTGAAATCTGCACTGGGCGGCGTCTCCTACTTTATTCACGGTTTGATGCGAGTCGATGCGTTGAAACCCGACAGCTGTGAGATCAGCGGTCCTGGCTTTAACTGGCAAGGTGATGCGCTGGTGATTGGCATCGGTAATGGCCGTCAGGCAGGCGGTGGGCAGAAGCTGTGCCCGGAGGCGCTGATCAATGATGGGCAACTGAATCTCAGCATCGTCACCGCGCAGGAGTTGCTACCGACTCTGCTGCATTCGCTGACGCGTAATGATGAGAATCCGAATATCACCACCGCGCAGTTGCAGTCATTAACTATCCGCTCACCGCACGAGATGACCTTTAATCTGGATGGTGAACCGCTGACCGGCAGCGAGTTCGAGATTGAGGTGATGCCCGGCGCGTTGAGCTGCCGATTGCCACCACAGTGTCCGCTACTGGCTTAGTGACCTGGTGCGCATAAATGCGCACCCTACAAGGGTTCGGTTCTGTATTCGTAGATACCGTCTTGCCAGTTACCTGGCAAGACATATTTCTGCATCGAACGGGCGGCCTGATTTCAGCACTCCATAAGCCAGCTGCAGCAGCTTTTTCATC